>JANZYY010000302.1 GCA_026419705.1 Fischerella sp. | reverse complement strand
GGTTAGTGGTTAGTGGTTAGTGGTTAGTGGTTTACTACTCTCTCCACTCTCCCATTACCTATTCCCCATTCCCCAACTTAGTCAACGCCTCTCCCGTGAGGCGACAAATTCGCCAATCTGGTAGGATTGATGCTCCTATACTACGATAAAATTTTTGGGCTGGCTCGTTCCAATCCAACACACTCCACTCTAAACGTCCGCAATCTCTCTCTACTGCTATCTGAGCAAGTTTAATCAACAAAGCTTTGCCAATACCTTGATGCCGATATTCTGGTAGTACAAATATATCTTCAAGATATATTCCTGGTTTTGTGAGGAATGTTGAATAATTATGAAAAAACAGGGCAAAACCCACAGCTTGCCCTGCATATTCTGCTAGTATTGCTTCAGCATATTTAGGGGAGCCAAATAAATGCTCCTTTAAAGCTAAAGGATTGCCCGTGACTGCGTGAGATAACTTTTCGTATTCTGCTAGCGCTTGAACTAAGCCAAACAGCGCACTGCAATCACTGGGTTCGGCAAATCGCAATATCAAATTGCTACGCGAATTCATTAATAATGAGTCCTTAGTTCTCAGTCATTAGTCATTAGTCCATAACTAATAGTTAATAGTCAATAGTTCAAGATCAATGACAAATGACAAATCACACTAACCAACCCTTTAAGCGTTTTGCTATGTGGGGACGTCTCAATTTTCGCATGGCTTTACTTTGAATTTGTCGTACTCGTTCGCGAGAAAGATTGAACATGTTACCGACTTCTTCCAAGGTACAGGGTTCACTAGTTGTCAATCCATATCGCAACGAAATTACATCTTTTTCTCTGGGAGTGAGCACATCACCCAAGACTTCCCAAATCTCCTGGCGCATCATGCTTTCATTCATTTTTGCTTCTGGAGATTGGTTATCTTCATCTTCTAGCAAATCCATCAATTCTGTGTCTTCTTCTTTACCGACGCGGTGATTGAGGGATAGTGCTTGACGCCGTAGTTGTTGCAATTGGCGTAATTGTTGTGGTGGAATTTCTAAAGCTTCCGCCATTTCCATTTCGTTGGGATTGCGTCCTAATTTTTGTTTAAGTTCTCGTTGTGCTTTTTTGAGTTTGTTAAGTTTTTCAACAATATGGATCGGCAAGCGAATTGTGCGTGCATCGTTAGCGATCGCCCTTGTAATAGCTTGTCTAATCCACCAATAAGCGTATGTAGAAAACTTATATCCTTTATCTGGATCGAACTTTTCTGTAGCACGATTTAAACCCATTGCCCCTTCTTGAATTAAATCTAGAAAAGGGACTCCACGATTGAGATATCGTTTGGCTATTGATACTACAAGGCGCAGGTTAGAACGAATCATTTTACGTTTCGCTACCCTACCTTGATACAAACGATTTTCTAACTGCTTTTCTGTTATTTCTAAATGTGCTGCTATATTTGCTTTGGTGGGCTGCTGTCCTAATTTGTGTCGTAAGGAAGCTTGTATTTCATTCACTTCCTCTAAAAATCGCACTCGCCGCGCTAATTCCACCTCTTCATCTGGTTTAAGCAAAGGGTAACGCGCCATCTCTTTAAAAAACGCACCCACAGCATCATCATATTCGGTTTTATTGTATCCCGAAGGCCTAGCTGCTGCCATTTCATCCCCATCGCGTCCATCTATTTCCAGATTTTCTACAATTGGGGATTCTTCATCTGCCACTGCGTCTAAACCATCGAGAATTTGCTCTTCATTTTCAGCAGCATTTTCTATTATTTCCATTGTTCCCAATTCAGCAATATTCATAGCTTCTTGTAGGGATTGTTGCTTGGTTTCATACATAATTAGTGAGAGCTGCTCTCAGATGCTTTTAGTTTTTATAAGTAACAAATACAGCTGTTTTATGGTAAAAACTATTTTCTGCTAACTTTAAACCATCCCAAACATCAGTCTTTGCTTATCATTACTTAATTTCACCGAAGCTCATCAGAGGAAATATCGTTGCTCAGCTTCAGTAATCTTTGAAGTTGTAACTCCAACTTCCGCTTTCAGTCAGTTCATCCATACTATTCACCATTTTTTTATCAATTACAAACTATGTCAAACCCCCTCAATCAAAATTGCTCAAACTTAACAAATATAAAACTTATTCTAGTGAATGCCAAATTATTAAATCTTCATGTATTTTTTTAGCGAATTTACTTGCCATGCATTGCTATTACTTGAACATAACAGAATCTGACTGATGGAGTTGTGCATGGGTAATAACTTTCCCAGCAAAAGGCATGGTAATCCCTTGCTTAATCAAAAGCATCTCATATACTGAGAGCATTTAATATCTATCAATGGGGAGAAAAGCTCCCTTACCTATATAGCATACAGAGAAAAATAAGTTGAAAAAGGCAGAAGAGATTAATTTTGTCTAGTCTGGTTTAAATACGTATTACTGCATATAGATAAAATTAATTCCTTTACCGGAATGACATAAGAGGAAACTTATCAAGTATTATGTCTGTTGACAGTATTGCGAACTACATTTTCCAAGGTGGAAGACAAACAAATATAGTTTAATCAGCAAAGATATTTTCAGCAACTAGGAAGATAAATATCTATCTATAAATTGAGGAACTATGTATATAAATGACCTAAGTTTACCTCCTTTGGTTGTTGCCCAAGCTGGAGAATCGTATAACCACAACACAAAGGAAAATCGGTGGATTGAAGTCCTAGTAGACTTTCCAGCAACTGCAAAAGAAACTTTTACAGAACCAGAGCAAGGAGGAAAGGAAGAAAAACTATACACCTATCGATTACCAGCAGGGTTAGAAGTAAAACCAGGAGATATTTTAAGTGTGCCATTTGGCAAGCAACTGGTGGGAGGAATAGCTATTCGTTTGCTGGCTCAACCTCCGGCCGATCTTGCATCTGGAGAAATTAGGGATGTAGAAGATGTGATCCATCCGAAATTTTTTCGAGAAAGCTTCTGGCAATTACTAGAAAGAGTATCGCAGTACTACTACACTCCGCTGATCCAAGTTATCCGCACTGCTTTACCACCAGGATTGTTGGGGCGATCGCAGTCTCGTCTGCGCCTCAAACCAGAAAATATTCCCAGTGGTGCGAATGAATTTGTGGGTTTAGCAGCTCGTGAAATCCTGAAAATTCTCCAATCTCAAAGTAATGGAGACTATAGCTTTAAATTCTTGAGACGCCAGATCAAAGGGTTTGATTGGGGAAAGAAGCAATTACTTCAGCGCGGTTGGGTAGAAACCTATATAGAAATGCCCAGATATTCCCGCCCCCAGACTAAACCAGTAGTAACCTTAACTGTCAGTACGCCACCGATCGATCTCAGTAAACGTCAACAAGAAATTTTAGAAGTACTAAAGCGTCATGGTGGTGAGCTGTGGCTTTCGGAATTCCTGCAAATTTGCCACACAACTACTCCTACCTTAAGAAGACTAGAGGAGAGGGGCTGTATTGTTATTGAAGAACGGGAAATATTACGAAGCGATCGCGGCCCAACAGTAACGGCAGATCGGCCAAAATCTCTAAATCTGGCTCAGTCTCAGGCACTATCAAAGATAAGGGAACTAGATGGATATGCTACAGTGCTGCTGCATGGCGTGACCGGCTCAGGAAAGACCGAGGTTTATTTACAGGCGATCGCTCCTTTATTAGCACAAGGCAAATCCGCCCTTGTCTTAGTTCCGGAAATTGGACTTACACCCCAACTAACCGATCGTTTCCGTGCTCGATTTGGCAATAAAGTTAGCGTTTATCACAGCGCCCTCTCAACTGGAGAACGTTACGATACCTGGCGACAGATGCTTGCAGGCGAACCCCAAGTAGTCATCGGAACACGCAGCGCTATTTTCGCCCCTTTACCCAATCTAGGCCTGATTATATTAGATGAAGAACACGATAGCAGCTTTAAACAAGATTCCCCCACTCCCACTTATCACGCTCGTACTGTTGCTCAGTGGCGAGCAGAATTAGAAAATTGTCCTCTAGTATTGGGTTCAGCGACGCCATCGTTGGAAAGTTGGATGAGCGTAACAGAAGATGGGAGGATAGTTACACCCCCCCAACTTGCCAAATCTTATTACTTGTCATTACCTGAGAGAATCCACTCCCGCCCTTTACCACCAGTAGAAGTGGTGGATATGCGCCAAGAATTGCAGCAGGGAAACCGTTCTATATTTAGTAGATCTCTGCAAGAAGCTTTGCAACAATTGAAACAAACAGGTCAGCAGGGAATTTTATTTATCCATCGGCGCGGACATAGCACTTTTGTGTCTTGTCGCAGCTGTGGATATGTACTTGAGTGTCCGCACTGCGATGTATCGCTAGCTTATCACCACACCGAAGCAGGAGCGCCGCAAATATTGCGCTGTCATTACTGCAATTATGCGCGATCGCATCCCAAAAATTGTCTAAAATGCGGCTCCCCTTACTTAAAGTTCTTTGGTAGCGGTACGCAACGAGTCGCGCAGGAATTAGCAAGGCAATTTCCCGAACTGCGTTTTATCCGCTTTGATAGCGATACCACCCGCACCAAAGGAGCGCACCGTACCCTACTGAGCCAATTTGCCAAGGGTGAAGCAGATTTATTAGTAGGTACGCAAATGCTCACCAAGGGATTGGATTTACCACAGGTGACACTTGTTGGAGTTGTCGCCGCCGATGGTCTGTTGCATTTATCTGATTATCGTGCCAGCGAACGAGCGTTTCAAACCCTAACTCAGGTGGCTGGACGTGCTGGTAGAGGTGAAGATCCAGGGCGGGTGATCGTGCAAACTTATACTCCAGAGCATCCAACGATCAAAGCAGTACAAAATCATGATTATCAATCTTTCACCAATGCAGAACTAGAACAGCGGAAAGCACTTAATTATCCTCCCTACGGCAGATTGATTTTATTGCGATTGAGCAGTTTGGATCCGATAGAAGTAGAGAATACAGCCCAGGCGATCGCCACAGCTTTACCGCAACAGGAAGGATTAGATATATTAGGCCCGGCACCAGCTGGTATTTTCAGAGTAGCAAATCGTTATCGCTGGCAAATAATGCTGAAATTTGCTCCCCATGTATCGCCACAATTGCCAGATTGGGAACAAGTACATCAATTTTGTCCGAAGTCTGTGAGTTTGACTATAGATGTAGACCCTATCAATATGATGTAAATATTGTTGTTAGTTAGTTGTTAGTTGTTAGTTGTTTGGTATTTTTCTCATCAACCACTTACGGGCAAATTTAACAGCGCCCTCGCTTGCTACAGGGCTGTTTCATTCTTAATAGCAGGTATTTTGTTAATTTCTATCTACTTTCAACAGCCACCAGACAAGCCCAGATCCCTAGTTACCATCCTTGAAGGGTGGTAATGAGAAACTTGAACTAAGCAGCCTTTGATTCTTCTTAAAAATGGTGCAAGATGTCAGTATAAGTTTTTGACTTATATATAAATATATAAATAAACTCATCAATTTTATCTCCATAATTCATACCTGAAAAATTAATTAAATATGCGTGTTTCGCTAAGTAAAATTTCATTCTATAAAAATAATGAATACGGATGTGATTTATTTTCTTTAACTATAACTAAGATCGACATTCTAGTTGCGTACGCATGTCAAATTCAGGATGTGACATTTGATATTGATTATGATAGATTGTGTTGTGTAAATTAATACTAACTTATTGTTCTAATTGAGTATAATAACTCACGGAGGAGGGTGATTTAAACAGCCCAGCATAAACATAAATATTTCTCGTTGGGTTAAGGTAGTGGTTGTTGAGAGCGGAAGGGAAGGAAGGGAGAAGGGAAGAGGGTTTTGAGTCCTTAATATAAGTTTACATAATTCTGGTTATTGGCACCCTCCTGCTTATTCCAAGTAGCAAGCATGAATTATAGGTTGATTGCGAGCGAAAATCGTAATATAACTCATGGGAGATAACCGGTGTGGAAATTTAAGTATTCTTAAAAAAGAATTCACTTCAGAATACTGAAAAATAATCTGGAAATTAGTAAGAAGCACAACTCGTCAATCCAGATTGAGAGATTGAGGTGATGGGATATCACTCAATTGCAGGAAATCAATAAATTTAGAAGTAATCAGACATTATTCATAGAATTGGCTTTCTAGTAGTGAAGCCGAACCAACAATACTTCAGCATCAAATACATGGCACAAGGTTTTTTGCAAATTGGGTTAACGCTTTGTATTTTAATCGCAATTACTCCATTTTTCGGCAAATACATAGCGCGTGTATTCTTAAGCGAAAGAACACTGTTTGACCCCATCTTGAATCCGATCGAGCGAATTATTTACATGTTAGGGGGTGTACGTTGGAAACAAGATATGACCTGTTGGCAGTATATCCGAGCAGTACTAAGC
>JANZYY010000002.1 GCA_026419705.1 Fischerella sp. | reverse complement strand
TGCCATTTACCCTCTCCGTGGCAAGAGTGCTGCTCGTAGAAACCAATCGCATGCTTTTGGCTTTCCCCACGGATACAGTGTCGGAAATCTTCCTACTGCAAAGCGAGCATGTATTCCCGATGCTAAATAGTGAAGTCATCAATTGGCAGGGAACCATGATACCGTTGATTCGCCTTGGTCGCTATTTAGAGTTTAATTGTCCCCGTTACGACAACCCTAACCTAGAAACTCCCCCTGCCATTAACGCTGCTAGCGTCTTAGTTGTTAAAGGAAACAATCAACCAGTAGCTGTACAAATAGACCGTTGTTGGGGTGAACAGGAAGTTGCCATTCGCCGCGTCGAAGGAAATATTCCTCTGCCTGCCGGCTTTAATAACTGTACGATTTTGGGTGATGGTCGAGTCGTGGCGTTGGTAAACGTTAATGAATTATTGTATTGGATTTCTGCTCACGAGCGATCGCCCAGGAGCAATCAACTACCATCAGCAAAGTTAAAGACAGTATTCCTCACCCCATCTGAAGAGAAACCTATAGATACGTCAACAGACCAAAAAGGAACAATCTTAATTGTTGATGATTCAATAAATGTCCGGCGTTTCTTAGCCCTAACTTTGGAGAAAGGAGGGTATCAAGTAGAACAAGCCAAAGACGGTCAAGATGCTTTGGAGAAACTGCAAAGTGGCTTGAAGGTCCAGGCTGTAATCTGTGATATTGAAATGCCGCGCATCGATGGATATGGTTTTTTAGGGCGGATAAAATCAAACAACGACTTTAAAAATATACCAGTTGCCATGCTCACCTCTCGCAGCAGTGACAAACATCGCCAATTAGCGATGCAATTAGGCGCAAGAGCCTACTTTTCTAAACCTTATAATGAACAAGAATTACTGCGAACACTAGAAGAAATTATTTTTCCCTTAGCAGGAGCAAATAAAAACTAATTACAGGTTCTGACAATCTTCCAGATTTTGGAATCCCCCCTTATCCACCTTAGAAAGTAGAGAGGTAAAATTACCCTGCCCGAACGCCTGCGGCTTACGCATCTGGTACAGTTCAGTTAGGGAGGATCTCAGAGGATAGAAAACACCCCCCAAAGCCAGTGACTGCGAACTGATTTTAATAATGTTACGTTACTTAACGTCGTTTGAGTGATTTTTGCTGACTTATATCAATTCCCTTTAACTGTGAAACGTATGTAGATCCCCCCAATCCCCCTTACAAAGGGGGCTTTTCATGGAAGCAGTAGTTTCTAGATTAGCAACGTTGTTTTTTGGGCGATCGCGATCGCAATTCTAACTCCCTTTCAAAAGCTAGTTGTTTGGCTGCAAAATTACTAACTAAACTGAATTTATCCGCACAAAAGATGCTTTCTTAGTTCAGTCGAAAAATTAAGACACTAGGAGGGAAACTATGAAAGCAGTTGTCATCCATCAGTATGGTTCCGCAGATGTGTTGCAATATGAAGATGTAGCACCACCAAAAATAAAACCCGATCAGTTACTTGTGAAAGTTCATGCTACTTGCGTTAACCCGATTGATTGGAAAATCCGCAAGGGTATGTTGAAAATTCTCACAGGCAATAAATTCCCAATGATTCTTGGGTATGATTTGGCAGGTGAGGTAGTAGAAGTTGGTGCTAATGTTACGCGTTTCAAGATCGGAGACCAAGTTTACGCTACTCTCAGTCCGCTGAGTGGAGGTGCTTACGCAGAATTTGCTGCTGTTCCGGAAAAGCTTGCTGCTCTCAAACCAACAAATATGAGCTACACAGAAGCTGCTTGCGTACCCCTAGCAGGACTGACTGCTTTGCAAGCACTGCGAGACCAAGGTCAAATTCAGCCAGGAAAAGCCGTTTTAATCAATGGGGCTTCCGGTGGTGTGGGAATTTTTGCGGTACAAATTGCCAAGGTGTTAGGTGCAGAAGTAACAGGAGTTTGCAGTACAAAGAACCTGGACTTAGTAAAATCTTTAGGAGCCGATCGCGCGATCGATTACACGCAACAAGATTTTACCCAGGATACCGTGCAGTACGACATTATTTTTGATGCAGTTGGTAAGCGTTCTTTTTCTGATTGCAAAAAAGTTCTCAAACCAAATGGAGTTTACGTTACTACACTACCTACCCCGGAAAATCTTCTACAGCGAATTTTGACAACTTTTATTCCTGGTAAAAAAGCGAAATTCGTATTTGAATTGCCTAATGCCCAAGATTTGGTTTATCTGAAAGAGTTGATTGAAGCAGGCAAAATTCGCACTGTTATTGACCGCACATATCCCCTACAAGAATTAGCCGTCGCTCACGCCTACAGCGAAGATGGTCATGCTGTAGGCAAAATTGCAATCGCTGTTACTAGTTGATTGTTATTTGCTGGTTGTTGTTTGTTGGTCGTTCCAACCAACAACCAACAAGCAACTAACAACATATTTCTAAGCGACTTGTTTTTTACCCAACAAAATAATAAAATATTAATAGTGATTGCATATACAGAAATTTTACTCTTCATATCATTAACAGCATCTTTTTGTGCAGATGAGTACACGTTAAGTTATGCAAAGATCTCTTGCCTAAATCGCTGCAAAGTCCTATCGGCAAAGAGCCTGCATTGAGTACAAAAACACCTAGCCCTGCACCCAAAAATACCAGAACCCCCAGTCCGAAAATACTAGCACCCCTAACCCCAAAAGAATTTTAAATTGCCACTAAATCAGGGTTTGAGGGATTGAGTACAACCTTAATCAATCCAATAAATCCAATCAGCATCGAATGCACAGTTCCTTTGCAAGCAACCTGATATAAGCAGAAAAATAGGGAACTGCTTTTTTAATCAGGGCATAACTGATGCAACAAACCTTAGACTTGATCCAAAATTCCAAGACAGCAAAAAAGCATAATAGTGCCAAGACAGACCAAAATAGAACTCTGGCTTCTGAAGTTTTTTTGGAACCTCTGTTAAGTGATTTTCGCATCATTTTTGAGCGCGATCCAGCAGCAAGAAGTTGGTTAGAGGTATTGTTTTGCTATCCTGGATTCCACGCACTTTGTTTGCATCGTCTCGCTCACTGGTTGTACCATCACAAGGTGTTTTTTATCCCCCGTTTAATTTCTCACTTAGGGCGGTTTTTGACGGGGATTGAAATTCACCCAGGTGCAGAAATCGGTAAAGGGGTATTTATCGACCACGGTATGGGCGTTGTGATTGGTGAAACTGCTGTAGTCGGAGACTACAGCTTGATTTACCAAGGTGTCACCCTTGGCGGAACTGGAAAAGAAACTGGTAAACGTCATCCCACCTTGGGCAAAAATGTTGTCGTAGGAGCAGGTGCGAAAGTCTTGGGTAATATTTCCATTGGCGATCGCGTCCGCATTGGTGCAGGTTCGGTGGTGCTGCGGGATGTTCCCTCAGATTGCACTGTGGTAGGAGTTCCCGGACGAAATATTTCTTGCAAACAAGATGAGCCTCTGTTTCCTCTTGAACATAGCAAGCTTCCCGATATAGAAGCGACTGCGCTCCGCTCTTTGCTAGAACGTATCCAGCAATTAGAACAAAAATTAAATAACCAAGAGTTAATTGTTGGTAGAACAACCAACAACCAACAACCAACGGCTGACAAATGAACAGTGCAAACAATTTAGGCGATCGCTATATTGTTCAAATTCCGTTAAGCGATCGCTGGCAAGTATATCACCGCTTACAAGAATTAATGATTCCTTGTTCGTGTCTCCCCGATGGTTCATTGCGTGTACAAATAAATAGTGGTCTTGCTGCAATTCTCGTTCACAGTACTGTTAGGCAATTTATGGCTTCTCGCCAAGAATTAATTGATTGGCTAGAGAAATGCTGGCAGATTTAATAGTTTGTTCAAAACAATTTCTCTCATTTCAGAAGTTTATTTTTGCGACTAGCATTCTGGGGAATGAGAAAAATTGTCAGAAACAGAAAAATGAAAAATATTTGCTAGCTCGCGTCTGTGAAAGTTAGCAATAATTCATACTTAAGAAGTTACCATTTTTGTCAAATTTTCTATGAAATTTAACTCTCACAGTGATATAAAATTCATTGATTTTTTGCAGGAGGAACTCGCACTTTCAAGAGGGGATATCGCTGTGGCTCTGCGAAAAAGAGAGTTAGATAACGATCCGTTACCCATGCTTCTTTGGCAATACGGTTTGGTTGATATAGAGCAGCTTGAACGAATTTTTGACTGGTTAGAAGAGCAAGTCTTATACTGTGACGAATAAGTCAAAGTTCAAATCATACCTGGCTAATATAATAGCTGACTGAAATAGTTTTCAATTTTATTTTGAAGTACACTGCTCTGACTATTCTAAACATAGAAAATTGCATGACTTTGAGGTAAATACAATGATTTCCACTTTAATTGCTGGATTGAGCTTATTACTTATTTCCGGAATTGTTAAGACTTACATTAGCTACATGTTATTCGAGGAAATCCCTAATCCTCCTGGAGAAAATAATCATTAATTTATACCAATTACTGGTTTGATGTCATACAGAATGCAAAGAATCATCAGGTGATAATTAGAAAGAAGGAAAAATTATGAATTATGAAATTTTCAACGTTCATCATTCATCCTTCATCTTTTATCCTTGATGAAGTCATTGCTCACTACCAGTAATTTTTCGGGACATCAAACCAGAAATGGCATGGAAAATATTGCCTAAGAGGTATTATTGCAATGAATCAAGTTCTTATTAATGACACAACTCTGCGTGATGGCGAACAAGCGGCTGGTGTTGCTTTCAACAAAGAAGAAAAAGTAGCGATCGCCAAATTTCTGGATGCTATCGGCGTTCACGAGATAGAAGTCGGTATTCCAGCAATGGGTGAGGAAGAAACAAGAGCGATCGCCGCAATTTCTGATTTGGGTTTGTCTGCTAACTTGCTAGGCTGGAATCGCGCTGTCATCTCAGATATTCGCGCTTCCATGGCCTGTGGTTTGAAGAGAATGCACATTTCCATTCCCGTCTCTGGAATTCAAATTGCTGCAAAATTTCACGGTCAGCTACGGATAACTTTACAACAACTCAAAGATAGTATCAGCTTTGCCCTCGATCAAGGTCTTTGGGTAGCAGTCGGAGGAGAAGATTCTTCTCGTGCAGATGAAAACTTCCTCTTTGATGTAGCCCACTACGCCCAAGAGTGGGGTGCATCGCGGTTTCGTTTCTGCGATACTGTCGGCGTTCTTGACCCTTTTACTACTTACACAAAAGTCAATCGACTGGTTTCGGCTCTGACAATTCCTGTGGAGATCCACACCCACAATGATTTTGGTCTGGCAACTGCCAATGCCCTTGCTGGTATAAAAGCGGGAGCATCATCAGTAAATACCACAGTCAATGGGTTGGGTGAAAGAGCAGGAAATGCGGCTTTAGAAGAAGTGATCGTAGCTCTCAAACACATTCACGGTATTGATGTTGGCATCGATACTCGACGTTTGTTAGAATTGTCCCGACTGGTAGCAACCGCATCTGGTTGCAGTGTACCACCTTGGAAAGCAATTGTTGGTGAAAATACCTTCGCTCACGAATCTGGAATTCATGCTCACGGCGTGTTGCAAAACCCTATCACCTACGAACCATTTGCACCCGAAGAAGTTGGTTGGGAGCGGCGGTTGGTTTTAGGTAAGCATTCTGGTAGGCATTTACTATCTAATTTGCTGCAACAACATGGCATCATCCTAAACACAGAAGAAACCCAATCTGTATTAGACGCAGTACGGCAACAATCAATCCAGAAAAAACGCAGCCTCACTACTCAAGAACTTTTGAATTTAGTTTACAAACAAAAGGTTTCTCATGCAATCAGATGATGAAATCGAGCTATACGAACCACCTGCTTTTGACATAGGTGATAAAGTTCGACTCCGCAAACAGATCAAGAATGATGGCACTTTTCCAGGTCAAGAAATTGGCGCAGTTCTCGGTAAAAAGGGAGATATTGGTTATGTCGTTAGCATAGGCTCTTTTTTACAAAGATCCTATATCTATGCAGTACATTTCCTAAATACGGGATTTATCGTTGGTTGTCGCAAAAAAGAACTGGAATTGGTTGAAAAATCAAAAGATTGAGAATAAGGAATCATAATCATGAAAGTAATGCTGCGTAAAAATAGCGCTGGTAATTTGGTTGTTTATGTTGCTAAAAAAGACCTTGAAGAAGAAGTAGTCAAACAAACAGAAGCAGCAGAAGGTAAGATTTTTACCTTGGCAAATGGCTGGGAATTAGCCTTTCCTAACTTACCAGAACCACTAGAACTACCTCAAACTTTTGAAGCCAAGCGTCTGGCATAAATTAGTTAGTAGTTAGTAGTTAGTAGATAGTAGTTTTTTTGTGAAAACAACTAATAACTAACGACTAACAATATAAAATCTAAAATCTAAAATCTAAAATAAAAAATGAGTGACAAGTACCTGACCTTATCGGAATTTCACCTGGAGGGACAGTTTCTTGGTTTTGTAGGCGATCCACCAGGGGAGTTCAAATACTTGCGCTTGGCGATCGCATCGGGGGAAGTGCGGCTAAAACTTCCTAAACAATTGCGTTGCTCTCTCAGCTTAAACTTACAATCTGGTGAACTCATCCGTGTATTTGGTCTGAGCAAGTTAAACTCCCGCACCGGCAAAATCAAATTCAAAGTTTATGGAGTGAAACCACTTGGTATTTGTCCGATGCAAAAAATGCCCCTGCAACCAAAAGCGAGAATTTTGGTATGTCAAAGGTCCAGCTGCCGCAAACGGGGTGGTCAGGCATTATTATCAGAATTACAAAGGACATTGTGCGATCGCGGTTTACAAGACCGAGTTGTGATTGAGACTACTGGCTGTTTAAAATGTTGCGATAGCGCACCTAACTGTATTTTACAATTGGGTCAAAAGGAATTTAAAAAGGTACATCCAGAAGCGATCGTGTCTCTACTGGAAAATCACATATTTTAACTCATATCTGTCTTGAAGGTTGGGCATAGGGCATGGGGTATTGGGCATTAGAAGAGAGATTTTCATTTTTTTGCTGTGCGCCCCAGGTTCAAGCTGATAAAGAGAATTATTCAGAGAAGTTGGCTGTGATGGCACACTCATCTAATGACTTGTTACCCCAATAGCGATTTCTGCCGCATTTGGGTTCACTCGCTTGATACCAATTCTATTAGGACTTACGCAGGAGTCACGGAAAAGAGAGTTTTTGCGTAAGTCCTATCTATGTCGGGTTGCGTTCCCCTACAGGCTTTAGCCTGTGGGTAATAAAGCCTGCTTACGTAGGGCTAATTAGGCATATCTTGCATTCTGTAAAATCCCTGACTTCTGGTGAAAAGTCGGGGATTTGTCTTTCTTATTTTTTTCTTTCCAGGCTTGCGATCGCATCCTCCACTGAGCGATGTCTTTACAGTTGAGTTACACGTAATTTGGTTATTCAACCTTTAGGCTTGGAGAATGCAAGTACAACTAAGAGGCGAGTAGTTCTAAGGATAGCCAAAAAAAGCTTTTCGACCGTTTTTAACGACAAAATTATACAAAAAATCATCCTTTAGATTATACATATTTTAACTCTATTGATAGGGATTTTCAGTATTGAAGGGAAATATTATCGAAATACGAACGCGAGGTTTATTAAAAACTCGTTGTTAACCAAAAAAGAGAACAAAGAAAGTTGTTTATTTTTGGTTATTAGTTAAAAGTCTTTAGTTACTGGTTTTGACTAGTTTATTGTTGACAAATAGTAACTACCTCTTAGCAGCCAGCAGTCAACGTCACAGATTACCAGGAGGATAAAAATGCCTACTAGAACAGTACCAAGATATAGTGCCAATCAAGCAGTTTCCTTTCTTGGTGGTATGGGCAAAATTTTAAGTTTACAGCCAGATTCTGGTACATGGACTGATGCGATTGAAATGGAAATGGCAGAAGCACCAGAAATAGGTAGACTAGGTGCTGAAACAATGATTATACTACATGAAACAGAAATTCAAGGTGTAAGGAATTAATGAATACTTGTAGTGATTTCTATTATCCTCAAATTGAGATACCCAGTTATCTAATAGTATTATTGTCCGCGTTACCATTCTCAATATTTCTGATTACTTTTGCTATTAATCAATCAGATGTCATTAGTTTCTATGTCTGGGTTTCTACCGCCTGTTTGATAGTTGGTCTGCCTTTTATGGCGACGCTAAACAGAGAAAATGAGGCGTTACAATCTGTGAGTAAATCTATTTTGTACTACCATCTCCCAACTACCCAGCATTATTGTAACCATCAAGATTGGATGTGGCAGGGTTGGAAGATTCGTTACACTTGCGTGCCTAACACAAAAAGTAAGTTATCAGTGATTTTACTGCATGGTTTTGGCGCATCCATTGGTCACTGGCGACAGAATATACCAGAACTAGCAAAGTACTACAATGTTTACGCATTGGATTTATTGGGTTTTGGAGCATCTGCCAAGCCTCATGTTTCTTATTCTGTCGAACTTTGGGTAGAGCAAGTCTACGAGTTTTGGCGGACATTTGTGAAAGAACCCGTCGTGCTAGTAGGTAATTCTATTGGTTCTGTAACTTGTTTAGCTGTAGCAGCAGCTCATCCAGAAATGGTGCGAGGCGTTGTTATGATTAGTCTACCGGATACATCAAGTGCTGAAGAATCAATCCCAGCAGTGATACGTCCGTTACTGCGTTGTTTTCAGAATATTTGCGCCTCACCTGTGTTGTTGCGATCGCTGTTTTATTGTTTGCGTCATCCCTGTGTCCTCAGATATTGGGTAGGAATGGCCTATGCTCGTAAAGAAGCAATCACCGAAGAGTTGATGGAAATTCTCACAACACCTGCTCGCGATCGCCATTCTGCTAGAGCATTTTGTGCGATTATCCAAGCTATGCTCAATCCGCAATTTTTTCCATGTATTAAGTCTATTTTGAGTAATCTGCAGATTCCCTCGTTGTTGTTATGGGGTAAGTGCGATCGCATGATTCCCCCAAATTTGTACAGTCGTTTCTTAAATTACAACCCAACAATGCAATTGATAGAAGTGGAAGATGCTGGACACTGCGCCCATGATGAGCATCCCGAACGAGTTAATCGGGAATTACTCATCTGGATTCAAACGCAGGTATTACAAGCTGCATAAAACCTTGGGAAACTTTGCTGACTCTGCGGTTCACTTCCTCGCTTGTATCACCTGCAAACTTCCACCTGCATACAAACTTTGCTTATCAATGCTAAATCCTGTCTCAACTAACAACGCAGGCAAATCAGTGTTTAACAACTGCCAAGCAGTCTCTGTCTCAAACAGCCATAAAAACAGCCACACAGATGGTACAAACAGAGGATTAGTTGGATGATGAAAATCTACTAGAGCAAATACTCCATCAGGTTTTAGCACACGATATACTTCCTTAATAATTTTTCGTAATTGCTCGGGTTGCATTTCGTGTAACGCGACACTCGTATGCACCAAATCAAATTCATTATCTGCAAACGGCATCTCCTCAGCAAAAGCTTGCACGTATTCTGCTTGTGGGACATTTTGCTTTGCACGTTGCACAGATAAGGGTGAGGCATCCAATCCTGTTACATTTTGTGATAACTTTACTAACAATTGCGTTGCTTGTCCGCTTCCACAACACAAATCCAGAACTTTCGTATCTGAGTTAATTGTTAAGCCTTGTAAAGCTAGTTGTCGAAAACGTTCTTCGCCACCTACGCTGATAGCCGCCAAACGGGATATAGCATTATAAAGCCACTGGTAACGATAACTCCAATCTCGTAAAATTGTAGCCACTGCCTTTATTCCTTTATTCCTTGTTGTTAACTTATATCTTTAATAAAGATATATTGTTAACATTAGTAAAAAAGCTGAAAAGATTGGGGGACTTTCACTGCTATGGGTCGCGTAGGCGTATTACTACTCAATCTCGGTGGTCCAGAGAAATTAGAAGATGTTGGACCGTTTCTATTTAACTTGTTTTCCGATCCAGAAATTATTCGCCTACCCTTTCCCTGGTTGCAAAAACCCCTAGCCTGGTTTATTGCTTCACGCCGCACAAAAAAATCTCAAGAAAACTATCGCAAAATTGGAGGTGGTTCCCCGCTGCGGCGCATCACCGAAGCTCAAGGAGAAGCCCTGAAAGAACAGCTGCAAGCATTAGGGCAAGATGCAAAAATCTACATAGGAATGCGCTATTGGCATCCTTACACGGAAGAAGCGATCGCTCGTATCATCCAAGATGGTATCGAAAAACTGGTAATATTACCCCTGTATCCTCAATTTTCTATTAGTACCAGTGGCTCCAGCTTTAGACTGTTAGAAAAACTCTGGCAACAAGACTCAAGACTCCAACGTATTGAATACACGGTGATCCCTTCTTGGTACAAACAACCAGGCTATCTTCAAGCAATGGCGGAACTGATAGCCCAGGAACTTGACCAATTACCCAATGCAGATGATGCTCACATCTTCTTCAGCGCTCATGGCGTTCCTAAAAGCTATGTAGAAGAAGCGGGCGATCCTTACCAACAAGAGATTGAGGAATGCACCTACTTAATCATGCAGACACTCAATCGACCCAATGCCTATACATTAGCTTACCAAAGTCGTGTTGGTCCGGTAGAATGGCTGCAACCTTATACCGAAGATGCTATCCCAGAACTTGCAGCCAAGGGTGTAAAAGATTTGGTGGTCGTACCGATTAGTTTTGTTTCTGAACACATTGAAACACTCGAAGAAATTGACCTCGAATATCGCGAGATCGCACAAGAAGCTGGAATTCATAATTTCCGTCGCGTACCTGCTCTCAACATCCATCCAGTATTTATTAGAGCGCTAGCAGACTTGGTAGTTGATGCACTCAAAGCTCCTAGTGTTAAGCTCTCGCAAGTCTACCAGATGAAGAAAAAAGTCAAAATCTATCCGCCAGAAGGTTGGGAATGGGGTATTACAACGAGTGCAGAAGTATGGAATGGTCGTATTGCTATGCTTGGTTTTATTGCTCTGGTAATTGAATTGATCACCGGACATGGTTTGTTGCACATGGTCGGAATTTTATAGTCAAGAGTTATTAGTCATTGGTCATTTGTCTTGTAAGAATGACTAATGACTGTTAATAAAGAAAAAACGCCCCTTTGAGGAGCGCCAGCATCAGTTGTATTTCTTTCATTAAGCACTCATAGAAATAACAACCGAAATCTGAAGTGGTAGGAGATTGCATGAGCAGTAGCAGCTAAATCTGGAGGGTAATTGTGAGTGTTACGCTCGTGCATCTACGTTTGTCCCACAAATACTTACAAGTCCTTGAGAGTTAATTACGGATCGGCTGAATTCAGAACTGCGATTGTAAAGTGCGATCGCCTTGTGCTTGATTTGTAAAATTAAGTATATTATGCGATCGCCAACTGCGTTACCCATTCTCAAAAATAATTCACATACTTTAGTTCGCACGCAAAATTTTTGCACCAAGACTGTGTTACAGGCGTGCGTTTAAAAACGCTATTCTGTTTGGTCTGTGGCTTTGTGAGCGATCGCTAGCGTATCGCTTAGTTTGACTTGTTGCACAATCATCAGATAAATCTCTTAATAAGCTCGACCGTACTGCCTACGCTTTTCCCAATACCAACGATACCAATATTTACCACTACGCACTGCAAACCACAGCAAAATTAAAGCAATTAATCCTCCTTGCTTGGGTGCATCAAAGGCAAAAAATACTAAAGCAATACACAACCCATCTTGAATAAAAGTCGCCCACAGGGGTAGACCTCGCAAACGAAAAAACCAGCCGATTTGAACTAGCTGGAGTACTAAAGCGACGGAACCTCCAATGAAAGCAATCAGCCAGCTGGGAGTTGCTGTTGTTGAAGCTACTGCTAATCCCATAATTGCCCCTACAAGTGGAGACAATAACAACTGTATTATTTGTAGTAACCTTTGCCCCATTAACTTTTTGGAAGCAAATATCTCTACAAATGACCAAGTGCTGAGAATGCCCAGTAAAAAATTTGAGGAAATGTGAGATAAAATTGGTACTTGTGACCAAAGATTGCTACCTTGCAACAGTCCGATAAATAGCAGGGGTAAGGCGATTCTAATTCCTGCTGCCGCAGAAGCTGAAAGTGCGGCTAGGAGTTCGATCATAAAGTCACCTACGGGGTTAGTACATAACTTAGGAGTTGTTATTTAAACTTACCCTCTGGCGCTAAATTTTCAGTCAAAAAATCATTTTTTATACCAAATTTTACATTTAAACCCGTATTTTTTTCAGTAGTCAGAATTTGTCTGTATGGGTGAAGCAAGAGAGAACCAGAGGTAGGGAGTTGGGGAGAATACGGGATCGGGATCTCCCGATCGCAGAAATCACCCTCGAAACCCCATCACTCCATCCCTCTTTGTTAGATTCCCAGCCTTTGGTAAATCTGTTCTAAATGTCGCAGATGGTTTTGCGGATCAAAACATGCTTCAATTTCAGCTGCTGACAATTTTTCGGTGACGCGCGGATCTTTGCTAATCAAGTCACGAAAATTGCCTTCTGGTTTATTCCAAACTTTGTGTGCGTTTTCTTGCACAATTTTATACGCTTCCTCACGGCTAGTTCCTTTTTCTACCAACGCGAGTAGGACTCTTTGGCTAAACACAACGCCGCCATAGACATTCATGTTCCGTGCCATGTTCTCTGGATAAACCAGTAGATTCTGCACCAGGTCAGTTATTTCTACCAGCATAAAATGCATCAAAATGCAAGCATCTGGTAAAATCACCCGTTCTACAGAACTGTGAGAGATGTCCCGCTCATGCCAGAGGGCAACATTTTCCAAAGCCGCGATGGCATAACTTCTCATGATTCTGGCCATGCCTGTCAGTCTTTCAGAACGGATGGGGTTGCGCTTGTGGGGCATTGCTGAAGAGCCTTTTTGCCCCTGGGCGAAGAATTCTTCGACTTCCAAAACATCGGTTTTCTGGAGGTTGCGAATCTCAACAGCAAAACGTTCTATGGAGGCTGCAACTAAAGCTAATTGTTGCACGAAATCAGCATGGCGATCGCGCGATATTACCTGTGTCGATGCCACATCTGCTTGGAGTCCGAGTTTTTGGCAAGCGATCGCTTCCACGCGTGGTTCGATATTAGCATAAGTTCCCACTGCACCGGAAATCTTGCCAACGGCAATGGTTTTGCGGAGAATTTGCAGGCGTTCTTGGTGGCGTAACACTTCTGCTAACCACCCTGCTAGTTTAAAACCAAAGGTGATGGGTTCGGCGTGAATACCATGGGAGCGTCCAATCATCACCGTATAACGATGTTCTTTTGCTTTTTGACGGATCGCATCAATTAATTTTTGCAAGTGTTGCAACAACAGATCCAGACTGGTAACAAGTTGCAATGCTAAAGCTGTATCTAGTACATCAGAACTAGTTAAACCCAGATGAATATAGCGTCCGGCATCACCTACATATTCATTGACGTTTGTCAAGAATGCGATGACGTCGTGGCGGACTTCAGCCTCAATTTCCAATATCCTTTGGGGATCGAAATTCGCCTTTGCCTTAATTTCCTCAACCGCCTCAGCTGGAATGTAACCTAATTCCGCCTGCGCTTCACAAACAGCGATTTCCACTTGTAACCAGGTTTTAAATTTATATGCTTGTGTCCACAAATTGCCCATCTCGGGCAAGGTATAACGCTCAATCACAGTCCGCCACAGAGTACAACCGTCATATTGTACTGTAGCCTGTGGAGCGACAAGAAAGGCAGAAGGAATAATTCGGTTGATTCTAGTGGCGATTTTTTGGTTTCCTTGTTAAGCGTTTAGCCCCAGCCAAGCGCCGCAGAGATTTAGCAATCGATTTGGAGAAAGACGTTTGAGTATTGGTGGTGCTACTTGTTTTTATTTGTTGTTGCAGGCGATCGCTCTGACTCAAAGATATGGCATAATCAGCTGGCACAATGCGAGAACCGTATCTGCGAGCATAAACTTGGGTAAATTCCGCCCCGAAAAATAATATCTGAGCAGCATAATAAACCCAAACCAGAATAACCACTATTGAACCAGCAGCTCCGTAGGTAGAACCAAAAGTGGCATTACCCAGATAATGCCCTAGTGCATACCTGCCTAAGGAGAACAACAACGAGGTGATCGCAGCTCCAATTAAAACATCTTTCCAAGTAATTTTCGCATCTGGTAAAACCTTAAAAATCAGTCCAAACAGCAATGTGGCGATCGCAAAGCCAAGGATAAAGTTAGCAAGTTGCCAGAGCGCATCAACACCTGGTAGTAAGTGGCTAAAATAGTTAATTACACCTTGCAAAACTGCACTAATTACTAGTGAAACTAGGAGCAGAAAACCAATTGCTAAAATCATCGCAAACGACAAAAAGCGTTGGCGAACCATGTTTTTTACCAATTTTCCTGGCTTTGGTTGTACTTCCCAAATGGTATTGAGGGAATCTTGTAACTCTGTAAATAAACCAGTAGCACCAAAAATCAAAACAAAAATACTAATAAGTGAAGCGATAGTTCCTGCTCGCGGTTGGCTGGCATTTTCAATTGCATTTTGAATAACTTTTGCACCCTCAGACCCAATTAAACCTTGAAGTTGATTGAAAATTGCGTCAGTTGCTGCTGCTTCTCCAAATACCGCACCAGCGATCGCAATTACAATAATCAGCAATGGAGCAATAGAAAAAATAGTGTAATAAGCTAATGCAGCCGCCAACCGCGACGCTTTATCTTTTTGCCATTCACTAAATGTTTCTTGAAATAGCTCCCAAACCGTTTTTAAATTCATTGATTAAGTCTCCTTTAACAGGATGCTTGCTTTGACCTCCCGATTTGATTGATAATAAATTTCTGGAACGCTCTACATCTTCCTTAAGATGTTCATGCTGTATCCCATAGATAGAATTATATCCAGAACAATTGCTTGGATTAGGCAATCATCAAGTCAGCAATGTCAAGAATTAAACATCTTCACTAACTGTCGCGATATTTCATTCATCCTTGACAAAAGGACAAAATGAACCACTAAGTCACTAAGACACTAAGAATTGAATTTTATTTTTGTAAAATCAAATAAGTTTATCCCACTTTTGTGCAATGCCTTTGTTCTTTCTTGTTCCGATAAAAGTAAATTCTTCTACAATGCCAATGAATATTTCAGCTGTTGTGTAGCTCCTAGCAACAACATTCATAGGTTCTTTACAAATCTTTTGATTTCTCATAGAAATTTTACTTATCAAAATATCACATCTAGTGTATTTTTTAATTACAAGCATATCATCTTTGCCGAACTTTATTGGTAATATTACTGAAGATATAACTTAATTAATAGTTATAAAATATGCGTAATAGTTTTAACAGCGACATTTTTCAAAGGTGCATTATATGTTTCTACCAAACAAATTTCAACAACTGAATGGTGAAAATGATGTGCTTTTATTAGATAATACTAAATTTAAGGTTGCTCAAATCAAAGAAAAAATCATTCAAGATTTCATACCAAAAGCTAATGATTTAAAGTTTGGCAGTCAAAATTCATTGATAAAAAAATATTTCAAAGAAGTCAATACCCAAGGAATATTTAATCGGGTAGAATGGAAATTTTTACTCAAACCAGGAATTAAATGTGAGCTTCAAACGATTAACAATACCAGGCAAAAAGGCAAACTTCAAATTAAAGTGAGTTTGCGTTTTTTATCATTACCTAATTCATTAGCAAATCAAAATCACACAAATTATAAAAATTTTGATATAAAAGTTTCACTTGACTTTTACCCAGAAGTAGTTGAAGTTTAATACCAATATTTATTGTTTGTGTCTTTGTGTCTTGGTGGTGAAAAAATTAAACCACAAAGGCACTAAGACACCAAGCAAAATCTTAATTTGTACCTCAACAAGCTTGCCCGATTTGACTCAACCAATAACTAACATCAACAGCTAACCTTTGTCCTAACTTCAACAGTTGACGATGTCTCGTTGTATCTTCTCCATTAGCGATCGCGATCTGAATTTGGGGTAAAATCTTACTGTGTAAACAACTAAAGTATAGTTCTTGGCAGCGATCTAAGGAAATGCCAATATCTAGCTGAGCTGCAACATCAAGCAAACTTTCCAAGCGTTGCATCTCCGCAGAGAATGTACCATTGGTATCGTGTAATAATTGCCACAGCGATCGCAAAATCAACTGTTCTAACATCTGCTTGCCTTCGGGAATATTTAACCGACAGCGCAGGTGTTTGGCTTCGCTAGCGATCGCCTTTAATTCGAGGATGTGACTGACAGCCAGTTGCGGCTCGCTGATATCTTGCTCTAAGGCACGCAATGTCGTCATACACCTATAACCCAAAGCCATCTCCGCTGCTACTTGCAACTCTTGCGGTGCTGCTATTCCATTCCGGTGGAATGCCATCAACACGCCATAATTATCTCTATAGGTTTGAGTATACAGCTGGTCTAAGCGTGTCAGTGTTTCCTGACTTAGCAATCGCATCAAGCGGTGACGCTCCTCAGCAAAGAGATTCTCCAAGTTAAACGTTTGATCTCCAAACAATTGCGTCATTGTCAAGATAATGTTAGCTGCACTGGCTGTTTGCAGCGACGCTAATAGTTTTTCTTTCTGTTGGCTGTAAGTGCGCCTTCCCTCGAAAGGTTGAATGCAACAGTGGAAATCCCAACCTCCCAAATGCAGAACTGCAAACACTAAATGTTCACTTTCCCAAGTGATTTGTGAGAGCAGTTTTAAGTGTCCCACTGCTAGTGTTAAAGATCCCAAGCGTTGCAGGTGGTAATCTAACTCGTGAACGTCGTAGCAATAAACGCGTTTTTGATAAGGATGGGAATGTTTGACTGTACAGTTATTGGTAGACCCACCATTGCGCGTTTCACATTTGTGATTGTTAAATAGTGAAGCGATCGCGTGATGTGCTGCAACTTGCTTAAAAGTGATCTGCGAAGTCGCCACCAGTTGCCGATAAACTTCCGCACCGTGTTTAAAGATATCAACATTACTGGGAGCGACAGCCAAGCGTTTGAGAAAGCCTTTTTCTAGCTGCACGCCCGCGACATCTCCAGCCAGTTCCAAAGCCCGGGCGGCGTAGCGCAGAATCTGTGTTCCCTCTGGGCGAGATATTTCTTCAAAAAACCAACCACAACTAGTAAACATCAGCAAAGCGTGACGTTGCATTTCCAATAAACGCAAAGCGTCTACTTGTTCTGCATCTGTGAGTTTGTGGGTTTGATGGCGTGAGAGGAAACGGTGAACGTTCGCAGGAGAACGATCTAAAATCACCTGGATATATTCATCTCGTGCTAACCAAGGATCCCGGAAAAACTGTCTGCCATGTTCTTCATACACTTCCACCAGCCGATCTCGCAACCAATTCAGGGCATTTCGCAACGGACGACGCCATTGTTGATGCCACTCACTGCCACCACCGCAACCGCAATCATCTTGCCATCTGTCAACACCATGGGCACAACTCCACGCAGTCACTGGTTTTAATTCCACTTCCCAAGTGGGAGGATTGATGCTGAGGTAATGGGCAAAGTTAGTGACTTGCCAACCCCGATGAACAAATTCTTCTGTGAAAGCGTATGCAAGAGTTTTCTCAGTTCCCCTCTTGTGGTGTCCAAACGTTTCTCCATCTGTCGCCACAGAAATTAACTGGGCGGGACGACGATCTCCACGCACCGCTGAACCAATGCGTCCCGCTAAGTGACTGGAACTGTAGAGAACATCACTAAAGCCCATGTCTCGCGAGATCGGACCATCGTAGAAAAAGATATCAATGTAGGGAAGAGATTGGTCATCGGTATTTTCTTTTTCTGATTCTCCATTCCTGGGAGACAGAGAAACCGTACTCAGAGGAGAAGAAGCAGTGCTGAGTGTAGGTTTGAGGTAACAGCGATAGGGACGTGTAGGATCGATTTGACCACCACCAACCTCATGCCATTCTGGATGGGGATTATCTTTGGTTGGTAGGGGACGACAACGCTGTGCTTGCGAAGGTGCCAAAACAATAAAGCGAATGCCTTCTTTTACCAATGCTTCCAGAGTCGGGTAATCAACCGCAGTTTCTGCCAGCCACATACCTTCGGGATCGCGTTGAAAGCGGGATCGGAAGTCTGCTTTGCCCCAGCGAATCTGCGTATATCGATCGCGTTCATTGGCAAGAGGCATGATGATATGGTTGTATACTTGCGCGATCGCGTTGCCATGACCATGCAAACGTTGACAAGATTTGCGATCTGCCTCCAAAATTCGCTGATAAACCTCTACATCGTGGCGTTCCAGCCATGACATTAACGTTGGACCAATATTAAAGCTCAAATACTCGTAATTATTGACGATCCCCACCACCTCGCCTCGGTCATTTAATACCCTGGCGAACGCATTCGGACGATAGCATTCATGGTGAATTCGCTCATTCCAATCGTGAAACGGTGCTGCGCCTGGTTGGCGTTCAATCGCGTCTAAATACGGATTTTCCCTTGGTGGTTGGTAAAAATGACCGTGTACAGTGACGTAAATACCCGTAGCCGCGATCGAGGGATCGTGGATTTTGGCGTTTGTGGAATTTTCTAGCGATGTCAAATTTGAGCCAGACATGGCTGGCCGTTCAGCTGCAGAAGTCATGTAGTGTTATCCAAAATCAAAATACTTGCAGTTGCGCTGTTTAATATATCCGTCTAACCTTTACAGCGGCATTCCTACAAATGTTAGCGTAAACAAAAGTAATCACAGAGGTGCAAATTCAAAATAGCTATCCGAATATTGCGGGTAATCTGCGTTATCAAGCAGCCCTATCCCCGAATTCAGGAATAAAACAGCCACTGAAAAAGCCTCTGTGAGAGGTTTTCTCATTGGCAGTGCGAATAAATTTAATTGTCTTTTAATATATTAAACATGATTTTTGATGTAGAATGTACGGAATTTTCCAAAAAAATTGCAAAGAAAGGTTGCAAAATCTCCGTAAAACTAAAATTTATTTTACAAATATTGCTGACCGGAGGGAAACAGTAAAAACTCGGAAGCGCTAAACCATATGGTAACGATTATTCTGGAGCATGGTTACATAATCATGCATCAATTGGTTTGATGTATGAGATTTTGACTTCATTTAGCCCATATTCACCAGCGAAAGCACAAGGCTAATGAGAGTGACAAAAAACAAGAAAACAATTTTTATAGAGAGCACCTATGCAAGAAACTCCAAATCAACCACAATCTAAGACTGCGCAAGCTGTCTCCAACCCCAGCCTACCAACACTGCGTTTTGGCGATTCAGGTGATGCTGTTCGTGTATTGCAAAAGTTATTATTGTGCAATCGCTACTCTGTCCGTGTTGATGGAAATTTCGGCGCGCTGACAGAGACTGCGGTCAAGTCCTTTCAGAACCAGCGAAATTTAGTGGCGGATGGAATAGTAGGTTCTCGAACTTGGCGTGAGTTGACAAAGTAAACTTCACAAACTAAATCTCATCAGGGAAAAGGGAACTGTTAGCGGGGAAGTAGACGTAAATTACATACACCAAAATTGGGAATTGGGGATTGGTCTATAGATCTATTCCTAATTATTTATATACCCCTGATTCTATCGTCTATGCCCTCTGCCCCAAGCCCTTGACCCTTTACCTTGACTATATATGGGTAAGATATATTACAATTTTCTGGCTTTGTAACACATTAAAATTGTCCAAAGCCTAGTATTATAGTCACAGTGCAAAATTGGGTCAGCGTGGGGAAAACAAAAATATTATCCCCATGCTTTTGTTGCCCTTTTTTGTTCAATACAGCTTGATATCTAACACATATTAGCCATACCTAAATATACTTAATTTTTTATTAGTCATTTCCAAGGGAAGACAGATACTATCATCAGGATTTGTTGAGATAAGTATCACTTTTTTTAGCTGTTAATATCTACTATTCCGGAATAGTAACCTTTTGATATGTGAAAGAAAATATGGGTGTTAGTAAAATGAAATACAATGAGTGACATAAGCCTACTGATGTCCGGCGTGTTAAAAACAGGACAACCATCTCAGCCCTATGTTCCAGAAAATTCATCTGTTCAGTTCGACAACGATGTAAAACAGTCAAACCAAAATCACTTGTCTGAGGTTGTTCCGATAGATCAAATCACACCACCTGAATTCATGTCGTCAAATGCTAATGTACCCGTGATGGTGTCAGCGATCGCATCAAAAAACAGACCAAATAAAGATCCTAAATTTAAAAACACTTTAGACTCTGCGAATTTATCTGAGTCTCAAAATTCTCAAGTTGAATTAGAAGACGCTATTGTAGATAGTCTGGACAACTTAGACAACTTAAATGTACAACCAGAATTTACCCCCATTTCAGAAACTCAGCAGGTGACGTTGACTTCTAATTTTGTTGCTCAATACAAAACCGTTGTTCAAAATTCTCGCCATTCTCGCTACAACCAACCAATATACCTAGCAGGGGGAGAGTTACCGCAGCGCCGTTTCAGGCGTAAGCAAACCAGAAGCTACAGACAGATCGCAAAACTTCCTAGGTATACTGGTTTAGATTTACCAATCCTGCGTTTTGGTCATAGAGGCAACGCTGTTAGGGTTTTACAACGGCTGCTTTTATCTAATGGCTATGCTATTCAAGTAGATGGAGCTTTTGGAGCTTTGACTGAAGCTGCTGTCAAAGCCTTTCAAAACCGACGCAATTTAGCTCCAGACGGAATAGTCGGTCAAAAAACCTGGTATGAGTTAACAAAATAGTCATTTGTCTTTGTCCTTAATAAATGACAAATGACAAATGACCACCAATGACAAAGGACTAATTATCTATACTGATGTTGGGCTAATAATTGTTGCGCTCTCGGTTTGTAAATTAAATAGAACAAAGCCTCAATATAACGCAACAAATCTTCTCGATTTTCCTTTGAGATAAAATTCCAGAAGCCATAAATTCGCGCTAATGATAGCAACTTGTTAGTATGAATTTTCCAAGTATAGGTACTGTAAACTCGGTCTATAGACCTTTGAGAAATTTCGTACCAGTAATTGGGATTTTGGTCGCATTTATTCACAAAATTCAAAATTTTTGTGGCTGTCTCCTCTAAATTAGTTGGGTTGATGTAAAAGCCATTGATTTGATCTTGAATAATTTCCAACGGTCCACCAAATTGGGTGGCAAAAGTTGGTAATCCGGAGATCATCGCCTCCAAAATCGTCAAACCAAACGCTTCAAATAAAGCGGGTTGCACAAATATTCCTTGATGGTCGGCAATTACGCGGTATAGTTCTCCAGAATCTGTTTTAGATAAACGTACACCCAGCCAGCGAATTTTACCTTGGAGATTGTACTGCTCAATAATCCGGTAGAGTTTGATAATTTCTGCTCGTTCTTCGTCATCACCTGATTCTTCAACGCGCAACTTACCTGCTACTAATATTAAGTTGCAACGCTCCTGCAATTCCTTGCTTTGACCAAAACATTCTGCTAAACCTGTGAGGTTCTTGATCCGGTCAAGACGTGCCATTGAGAAGAGAGGGCGTTTGCTGGAATCGTCGAGTTTGCCAAAAATATGAGCGGAGTCCTGCAAAGTAAAGACCATTTCCTCAATGCGTTGGCGATCGCTCTCAATCCGGTCTTGAGTCCGAGTGTAAGGAAAGAAGTAATTCTCGTTCACGCCTGGCGGTACAACATTAAATTTGGGACTAAATAGTTCAATGCCATTGACTACATGATAAAGATCCGGCATAGTAAAGCACTTATAAGATTCATATTGCCCGATACTATCCGGAGTTCCGACAATTTCTTGGTAAGTGCTGCTGATGATAAAATTGGCTGCATTCATTGCCAATAAATCAGCGGTGAATTGCAGCGAAAAATGATATTTATCTTCCAAATCTTGCCAGTAGAGGTTACTAAACAAATATTTGGACTTTTCTAAAGCATGGGCGATGGTACACTGGGTAACGCCCAAGCGACGTGATAGCAAAAATGCGACTAAATTCCCATCGGAATAGTTACCAACTATTAAGTCGGGTCTACCTTGAAATTCCGCCAGCAGTTCTTTTTCAGCATCGATCGCATAGGTTTCTAAATACGGCCAAATTTCAAACCGGGAAATCCAATTTTGTGTCATGTTGGGATTGAATTCCCGAAATGGCACGCGCAAAATCCAGGCATTTTCCGTACCGTAGACTTTTTCTAAACGTTGGTTGCAAAGAGTGCCATTACTATTGGGAATCAGGCGAGTGAGAATAATCACCTTCGGCTGGACATTTAATCCCTCTAAACCAGCCAGTATGGCGTCTTCTTGCAGCTGCTTTTCCAAATTCCTGGCTTGATCGAGAATGTAGACCACTTGACCACCAGTATCAGGACGCCCCAAAACTCCCTCTTGCCCAAACCAACCGTGGGGAGATACCAAGACGATTCTAAAAATCATTGGAATTCGAGAAATGAAGGCTTCTAAAGTCTGAGGATCGGGAGAGTCAATCAATTGATCCAGCATTTCCAAGGTTTCTTGGATACGTGCAGCAGTGTTACCCCAACCTGGTTCAAAGCCCATTGTTTGCAATTGGAACCGCAACTCTTCATAGGGTTCTTTGTTAGGACGAGCGCTCACAAAGGCGATCGCTTTTTTGACTTGTTCGGAAAGTTGCTGCTGGGATTGAATGCGATTGTTGATAAGTAGCTGAACGCCGTTATATTGATGCAGGCTCAAGAAAACAAACAAACTTTCCAGCCATTGCTTGGGATCTTGAAAAAGTTTGCTAGACAGGTAACGGTTGAGAAACTGCACTCCCTTGCCAATATTTTTTGGGTCGCGGATGATGGGAGAGTAATCGTAAAATGGACCAAAATCTATTTCTAACAGATCGCCTTCGTTGGGATGAAAACGATTTACCAAGCGATCGCGCAAATCTAAAAGCTCTTGCACTGTCATCCGCTCAACACTTAAATCTGCTGTCAGCCGATAAACTTCTTGACTGGCAATTTTGGGACGGACAATGAAACAAAAGCTGGAACCGTCTTGAATGATTTCCTGAGTGTAGTAAATTAGTTTATACAAAGATGATGAAGTGCTAAATTGCCCGGATGTCTGGTACTTGGCACAATATTCGTTATATACATTCAGTATGTCATTACGCAGCCAGTATCTTTTTTCCTGTTGGCTTAATTCACTTAAAAAGGAACGCAAATCATTTTTTTCTTCACTATCGAGGACTGCTTGAATTAAATCAGACATAAAATCTACCAAAGGATAATATTTGCATCTTGATTTTGAATTCAGCTTTGAAGTGGAAAAGAGTGATGAATAATGGTTTGAAGTGGAAAAAGCTTAAAATTCCCACTCAAATTACAAAATTCAGTTATTTACTCAATTCCCATCGTTTTATTCACATTTTTAGGAATATCCTAATTGCTCTGAGCTTGTACTCTAACTAAAGACGTACATTATTCATTGATTCGATTAATTGGAATTGTTGATCTTTGTGGAAATATAGACAGCATGGGAAGAACCGAGTTGTAGCACTACCTCCCCGACAAAAAGATGTGAATCAAGCAACTATCTATTTGCAATTACTTGAATTTATTTTCAAGTAACACTAATTGCAACAAAAATTCATTTATTTTAGATTTCAAATACTAAAAATTTGAAAATAAATTAATTTAAATCAAGTTTATTGTGATACATAATTTCTGCCTAGCCCAACTATTTATAATTACAGCATAAGTCTTGAAAAAGCAGGTCGATGCTTATGACTGAACATGCACACCATACCACTACTGAAGACCACAGTATAGGCAATATCATCATTATATCTCTCCTTGCCTTATGTGGACTGACTCTCATTTTTTTGTTGGGTCTTTTTTAACTAGGATTAAAACACTTTGAAATTGTCAAATATTTTATAAACAGCAGTCCAGTAATCCAAAAGGGCTGCTGTTTTGCATGGTTATTTAGTATTTGTTATTTATAGGAATCATTAATTTATTGACAAGTGCTTAAAATTGATTTTTCTCACATCTATTCATATTTTCCTGTTCTTTCCCAACCTCCATCCTGCATCTATAATTTGGGTTAATTCTTCTAAATCAATATTGTTTATTGCTCGTGCCAATTGCACAAACTGATAAAACTTTTCAAAAGCAGCAGGGTCTGCAGGATCTAAGCAAAAAAACTCGCAAAACAGGGGAAATTCGCCAATAATTTTCATATAAAAACGGTTTACTCCACTAATAAAAACTTTTGCGGTTTTTTGCGCCTCTAATTCAAAGTCTGACTTGCCTACATGGTAGTCAAAATCACCTTGTGAAAACATCTCTGTTCCTTTTGTACTATTTACTAGAGTGCAAACCTTTGCTTGTCGCCAGATCTCGCAGTGTTGATACTAATTCGTGTCCTTGCTCTTCTACATGTTTTTTAGCCGCAAAGTTAAGAATTATTGCCTCAATCTGCTGACGCTCAACAACGTTCGCATCCAAGTAAAAATTCACTAGCAATTCCACAAATAGTTTGGCATCAAGCTTAGCTTTGTGAACCAAGTCTTCAAACATAACGCTCACCTATTTTAGCCAGTTCGATATCAGGCGAGGAAATCAAGGAAATTAGTAGAGTGTCAACTACTTATTCCGCCACCCCAAATCGAATTAATATGACAGAAATATAAATATACAAATTTTATTGAACTTGTATTTATCAGTAAAACTGCTTTCCGAAATAGCTTTGAGCATCCCTAAAATTTACTCTTAGGCAAAAACGTTCTTGAGGTCGATTATCATTTCGTTACATTCGAGAATATTTTGATGAAAAATACTTAGTTCTACCTTTTATCAATTTAGGAAGGTTTTAGCCAGTGAAGTTCGGGAATTTAATTAATAACTTAAATTTCCTGATTTACTGTTTACTCAAAAGAGGTTACAAGCAGAAATAACTTAATTTGGAATTTGTCAATACAGTCAAATAATTCTTTACTTTCAAAAAAAAAAAGACAACGGTTCTAAGTTATCAAAAGTACAGCATAAATACCGTAGAATACATAGGAAAATAATAAATTTTTACCGTTAAATTCCTGTGCGTTTAACTATATCAAGTGATTTTGACAATTAGCCCTAGTGCGACCGGGGTTAATTTTTACCCAATTTCTTGGGCGAGATTCCCTGTTCCCTAATGGTCGCTATGTGACTATAGTGACTTAGGAAATGTTCAATCCTGCCCCAATCACATTGGGGCTTTTGTTATGAAAGGAAGGATCTTAGCGTCAATCTTTCTATTGCGTCTAGTGAATAACACTTTATAACTGGCTGTTTCAACTTGATATTTCTACTGTTTTTGAGCCTTCCTCCAGCGATAGGCTGGGTAAAAACTAGGAAAAACCGCCATACATTATTCATAATCAAGACATTGACCAGACACTTCAAACAGCGCGTCTGGTCATGAAGATGTGTTGTAAACATTTGTTAAATCTGATTTTTATATCGGGCGTTGCACAGACAGCGGGATGATTTTATTTTCTCTTTTCATTGAAAAACTCAATTCTTGGTGTTCTTGGCGTCTACCCTTCGGGAAGCCACTACGTGTCTATGGCGGTTCATTATACCCTGCGGTCAGCCGCTACGCGCCTACATTCCCATGGAATGCAACACCTTATATCGTATATAAGCGATCGCCTTTGGTTCTCCTTCAGAGCAAAAACCCTAACTAGTCAGCATTACTAGCTAGGGTATAGATCTGATCGGACATGTTTTAAATATAAATGCCTGTTGGCATTCATGGTTTTGCCCTTGCGACTCCTGGGGGGACTTTTTTTTTAATAACCGCAATCGCCTCATGCAACTACTATTAGAAACGCAAACCTATACCTGTTTGGAAACTAAGGGCATCAGCATTACTATCTTTATAAGCATCAATACCCCACTTGGCATCACCATAAATAACAGTATTTTTGGTAACTTCTGATTCAGCACCAAGAGTCACCACAGGAGCATTTCTATTTCCCAATTGAGTACTCTTACCTTCCTCGGTAATAAACGAGTAACCACCGCCCAGATAAACATTGGTGTTTTTGGCAATGGGTGCATCGTAAGTTAGCATTGGCATTAGTGCAGTTGCATCACCACCAAACAGAACTGAACCGCGAAGTGAAACAGCTGCATTCGGAATAGCGGCTCGTCCTTGAAGGTTTCCACCTAATAAAGCAGCGTCATTTTGTTGTCCTCCATTGGTGACACCAGCAGCAATACCAGCACCAATGTAGCTACCGTTCATACCGCGTGGTTGAACTGGTTGTTGAGCCGAGGCAAAACCAGCTGAGAAGATAATAGAACTAGCAACCAGTACAGCAGTTGTTAAACTAGCAATCTTCATAGCTTTCTCCTTGCCACAGCGAAGTGCAATTAATACTCTCCAGTTTTATGTTCACCTTTTTTAAAAGTTTAGATATCATCCACTTGGATGACCCGAATTGATGATCTTTTTTTCACCTGTTTGGGTGAACGCATTCGGCAAACCAAAAGAATTTTTCTAGGGAATATGCAGCTAGCTAAGATTTCAATAAAAGGTTAAAAATTTGAATTCAACAGAAGTAATATCTTTGATATGGATGATGGTATAAAGCCACGATGATAATTACAAGATAGACAAGATAAGCCTTTGCTTTATCTCATCCATAAAGACGATCCCTGAATCAGGAATCGACATTCTCAGCAACAGTATAACTATTCAAACTCAGACAATATTAGTGGCGAGTTATGAGCGTGGTTCCCAGTCTGGACAATCTACTTTTAATTCTGGATGCACTGCACAAGGCAACAAATATTTGCCACTGTAGAATTTACAGTTGCGGCATTTTGAGTGTTTTGAATATGGAGAAGAACTCTTGATTTTGTAGCTCTGTTGTTCCTCAAACTCTAGCTGTGAGTTACCGACTGCCTGATCGTACATCGCTGCTAAGAAAGCCGAACCAGTCAATCCGATTAGACCAATACTACTAGCAATCGCACCAACTTTCAAAGACTTTTCTATGAGTTGTTTGTGAGGTTGAAGAAATTCCTCAGTTGTGAGCAAACTGTAACTGGTTAGTGCTCCTGTAGATATCAAAATTCCTGGCAGAAATATTGTGAAATAACAAAAGTATTCCATCTTTGGTAACAAGCACTCTCTAATCCAATTCATAGAGACCTCGCCACATTTCCTCACAACAACTCTGTGGATGAGAGATATAAAGTTTTAGAACGTACCTACTAGGTAGACGCAGTTTCGAGGTTTGCAATCCCGATATCCAATAAAATCTACTTATCGCTGCTGTTGAGCGCCGATCGCACCCTACCACATGCATGATTGTGATACCAAGCCAAAAAATAGCCCCCTATTGGGGGCATTGTAGATTAATATTTAGTTTTCTGATGAGCATTGCCTCATTCTTCTTGTTTTGGGATTGAGAGACATTATGCAGGGTTTGTTTGCACTCTTTTTTGGAGTAAGTTAATAATTGTAGCTTTTTCTAAGATTCCCAGTAATACTCCATTGTCGCGAATCACAGGTAGTGCAGATAATTTTTGTCCTTCGAGTAACTGTACTACTTCCAACAAGGGTTGACCGGATTTTACAGTGCTAGACACCTCGATTGGTCGCATGATTTCTCTGACTAGAGTTTCTGACCACAGTGCAGTAGGGATGGAACGGATGTCATTAACATTTACTGCTCCCAGTAATTGCCTGCTATCATCCGTTACTAAGAACCGACGCCAGTTTTGTCCATTTAAGATTTGCTCATCAGCAAACTCTCTGAGGGTAAGATTGGCAGATACTACCGGACTATTAACTGTGACTGCGTCTGCTGCTGTCAATCCTTGCAGTTGCTCTTGCACTCTAGCAAACTGAGCTGCATTACCAGCATTTTGCAGTAAGAAGAAACCGATTAATAAGTTCCAGAAGTTAGCAAAGCTGCCAAACAATAGTAGCGGAAGTAAACCAGAGGCGATCGCCACCCAACCAAAGATTTGTCCAACTCGGCTGGCAAAAACCACACCCTTATAAGGATTGCCCGTAATTTTCCATACCGCTGCTTTCAGTATATTTCCGCCATCTAAAGGTAAGCCTGGAATGAGGTTAAACAGCGCCAATGCCAAGTTAATATAAGCTAGCAAACCAAGAATCGCTGCTAACGGACCAGATGCGGCAGTGGCGAAACCAATTGCTGTAAATATACCAAATAGCACCAAACTAACTAGAGGACCAGCGATCGCTACCCAGAAAGCCTCTGCTGGGGTTTCCGATTCTTTTTCTAAGCTTGCCAGCCCGCCAAATATGAACAATGTAATGGATTTGACATCAATTTTCTGGCGAATGGCAACAAAGCTGTGTCCTAATTCATGAGCGACGACAGAGCTAAATAACAATAGCGCTGTCATCAATCCTAGTAGCAAAGCCAATCCCCCGCCTAATTGGGGAAATTGCGCCGCTAGTCCATTGCTATAACTCCAGGTCACCAAACCTAAGACCAAGAACCAGGACGGATGGATATAAAAAGGAATCCCAAACAGGTTGCCAACGCGAATTGTACCATTCATGTCGTTTACCTTCGATTTTTCAGCCTTGAGAAGTTTTTTCACCTCTCTTAATGCCTATATCGTAACGAAATGTTAAGCAAATTTAATCTTGTTAACTGTAGTGGTGTCCGTCCCTTTAGGTGTGGTTATACGACTTTTGTTAAAATCACATCTTCTGTGGCGTAGTCGAGCAACCACGGTGTCGCAAACTGCTGTGGTTTTTGGCGTGAATGATTCCACTTATGCACACGGGGGATAATGGGGAATGTGCAAACCCTGGAGGTGTTACAGTAGTTTGCAAACACGCCCTAGGAGCAAAAACTGTAATTCAACCACAAACTCCGATTATGTACCTGCACTTCCGGCTGCAACCAGGTGCTAGCATAGTTCAACCTGTACCAACAGAATATAACGCCTTTACATGTGTGCTTGATGGGGAAGGCTAGTTTGTGTAGATAATGAGCGTGTAGGAGATGGGCAGATGGTACTATTTGCACAAGACGGTAAGGAAGTAGCGATCGCCAATTCATGAGATGCAAAATCACCCTTGGACGTGTTACTCATCGCCGGCGTACCACTCAACGAACCAGTTGTTTGCTACGCTTCATTCCTGCGAATACCGAAGCAGAAACTATTTAAGCCATTGAAGACGATCGAAACGGGAGGATGGGTTCCATTGACTTCTAACACACTTCTACAAAGAATACATCAACATCAATACCTGCGTGATTTGAGAAACAAATTGCTGCACCTTCACAAGATGCTACTTGATACAGAACGCATCACCTACGAACAGGTGCGGGGGCGAGTATCAAGTGGAGAACTTCTTAAACTGGTGATTGAGCATGAACAATTTGCTTGGTTGCATCGCATTTCTGAGCTTGTTGTCCAAATTGATGAAATGCTGCAAGCAGATAAACCCATATCGCTGGATGATATCCAAAATGTGATTGCCAATGTCCGCACGCTGCTCACACCACAAGAAGCAGGGAATGGGTTTGCAAGAAAATACTACGCTGCTCTCCAGCGTGAACCTAACGTTGTGTTAGCACACGCACAGGTGACAGAGCTGCTTGCATCCAAGTAAATTAGACAAACCAGGCTATCATAATACGCACCGTGAAGTATATCGCGGTGCTTTTCCATATAAACCCATTCAATATTCAGTCATTCACATCTTGCACCACTGGTCTCTATCTATCAGAAAATTCTTTCTTCTACCTACGGAAGCCGCTAGTCTACGAGAAGCCGCTACGCGTCTACGCCTACTTTGCGTCTTTGTGGTTCATTACTTTATCCCTATATTGTGCGATGCCAAAATTTAAGTCGTATACTCAGCATTAATCTTGACGTAGTCATAGCTCAAATCACAACCCCAAGCTTTGCCGGAACCATGACCATTGCCAATATTAACCGAAATTATTACCGGATTGTCTACCCGCTGTTTCCGAACAGTGCTGCGATCCACCGATAAATCTTTACTTATATTCGTGCCGCTCGCATCATTTGGCAAACAAGAATCCGCTGCTGTTTTTTTCAAATATTCACTTGCGGCTTTGCGATCAAAAGCTAAGGGTTGACCATCCTCCATCATCAAGAAATCCCCCAACTGAATTCTCAAATTTTCTTGTTCAAACGGTACACCTGCACGTCCGGCGGCGGCGGCGATGCGTCCCCAGTTGGGATCGCGTCCAAAAATTGCAGATTTGACCAGAGAAGAACCTGCTATGGTTTTGGCAACTTGGCGAGCTGCTTGTTCATCGTGTGCGCCAGTTACTTGCACTTCAATTAAACAAGTTGCACCTTCGCCATCACGAGCGATCGCTTTTGCCAAATGCTGACAAACTGCTGTTAGCATCGCCTCTACTTTTTCTGCTTCGTTTCCCGTTTCCACAATCGCAGGGGTGCGGGATTCACCGTTAGCAAGGCCAATCAAACTATCGTTGGTACTGGTATCGCCATCAACGGTAATGGAATTAAAGCTTCTATCAGCTGCTCTGCTTAACATCTGTTGCCAAAGGTGAGGCGACACTGCTGCATCACAGGTGACAAATGCTAACATCGTTGCCATGTTGGGATGAATCATCCCAGAGCCTTTGGCAATTCCGCCGATTCGTACCGGGCGATCGCCGATTGTTGTTTCTAGCGCGATAGATTTTGTCACTAAATCTGTGGTAATAATTGCACTTGCGGCGGCATCAGAGCCAGTTTCTGATAGTGCTGCTACTAGCTGGGGAATTCCTGCTTTCAGCTTATCCATTGGTATGCGCTGCCCAATTACCCCAGTCGAAGCGAGTAGCACTGATTCTGAGGGAATGTTGAGTGCGTGGGCTACTGCCATAGCAGATTCTAGAGCATCTAACCAGCCTTGCTCACCCGTAGCAGCGTTTGCCTGTCCGGCGTTGCAGAAAATCGCACGGGCACTATGCTTGGCTTGTAAGCGTTGGCGGCAATAATCCACACACGCCGCCCTCACATAGCTAGTTGTGAATACTCCTGCGGCGATCGCTTCCACATCTGATAATATCAATGCTAAATCTGGCAATCCCGAAGGTTTCAACCCAGCCGCAATTCCAGCCGCACGATACCCTCTTGGTGCTGTCACACCACCAGTAATCTCCTGCCAGTCTGCCATGATTTTTCCCCCACGACTATTATTCGGCTGACTGGCGATTATATCAAGCTTTTGCCATTTGTTCTCTGTTGTTTGTTGCTTGTTGTTTGTTCCTAACAACCACCAACTACTAACTACCAACAAAAAAAAGAGAGCCACTTGGGCAGCTCTCCAGATCATCAGGGTGCATCTATTTAACATATTATACCGGGTTAGGGATGTGGGGCAATACACCTTAATTAACTTTTTTTGTGCTGAAAGTTCTCAGGGATAGTTTCTAAACTACCTGCGAATACAAAATCGTGACCAAACCATGACTACATGAATGCATGCAGCAGGGATATTAAGAGCAAAATCGGGGCTAGATTTTTGGGAATGATTGTTAAATTTTAGCGTAATAGCAAAAATTTCAAAAAAAAGAGAGCTTTTGGGCAGCTCTCCAGATCATCAGGGTGCATCTACTTATCACAGTATATCATTTTGACGGTGTGGGGCAAGACCCCTTACTGAGTTTTTGATTAAAATTTTCTCTAAGAATCTCCGTACAAGCACGATCGGCAAGAGGGCGATTTTTCTTGTTAATTTTAATTCCTCAAACATCTCTAATCAACAACCTGAGTTATAAGCCATACCATTTTCGGTGGCATTCATTTGTCATGCTAGGTACTCCTACAAAAAAAGAGAGCCACTGGGGTAGCTCTGCAGATCATCAGGGTGCATGTAGATAGCACAGTATAGCATTAGAGCTATGAGGGGCAATACCCCTTTTGTGCTACCTTCAGGACAAGGCTGATGACTAATTTTCCCCTATCCTCGTCAAACTGTTCTTTGTATCTTGGTGCCTTTGTGGTGAAAAATAATTTTTGAACCACCAAGACACTGAGACACTCAGATTTGGGTTTGTTTTCTAAGTGTTTTGACAGGACAACCTTTTTCGCACTAACTATGGACTATTAGACATTTAGCTTTTTATCCACCAATTCGTTAGTCAGCTTGGGATCGGCGCGTTTGTTGGTTTTTTTCAGAACTTGCCCTACAAAGAAACCTTTGAGATTGACGTTACCGTTACGATATTTTTCTACTTCTTTGGGATTCGCAGCTATCACTTCATCAATAATGGGTTCTAGCACGCTGGGATCTGTTATTAACTCTTGACCTGCAAAAGCTTTCTCTGGAGAAACACCACTCAGCAAATCGGCCAATTTTTGTTTAGCTTGGGCGTTGCTAATTTTGCCCTTTTCGATCCGACTGATGACATCAGCGAGATTGGCAGGGGTGAGAGCGATATCGGTGATGCTGAGTTTATTTTTGTTCAGGTAAGCAGCGATATCTTGAGTAATCCAGTTAGCAGCGGCTTTGGGGTTGGCACCTGCGGCGATCGCCGCTTCAAAATACTCAGCAGTAACGCGTTCCTCTGTGAGGACTCGCGCATCGTAGGTTGAAAGACCCAACTCATCTTCGTAGCGACGGCGTTTTGCGGCTGGAAGTTCCGGGAGTTGACTTCGCCACTCTTGCAATTGTTCGTCTGAGACTTCAATTGGTGCTAGATCGGGTTCGGGGAAGTACCGATAATCGCTAGAACCTTCCTTGCTCCGCATGCTGACTGTGCGCTGAGCACCTTCTTCCCACAAGCGGGTTTCTTGCACGATTTTTTCGCCAGCTTCGAGCGCTGCGATTTGGCGCTCAATTTCGTATTCAATCGCCTTTTGGATGGCGTTGAACGAGTTCATATTTTTAATTTCTACCTTCGTGCCAAACTGCTTTTGACCGACAGGACGCACGGAAACATTCACATCACAGCGCAGCGAACCTTCTTGCATGTTGCCATCGCTAACACCGAGATAACGCATAATCCGGCGTAATTCTTGGGCGTATTCAGCAGCTTCTTGTCCGGAACGCAGATCGGGTTCTGAGACAATTTCTATCAATGGTACACCAGCACGGTTGTAGTCTACTAAAGAATAGGCTGAACCAGAAAGGCGATCGCTACCTGCGTGTACTAGTTTGCCTGCATCTTCCTCCATGTGCAAGCGAGTGATGCCAATTCTTTTGCGGATGGGATCTCCATCCCGATCTACCAACTCAATTTCTAACCAGCCGTGTTCGGCAATGGGCAAGTCGTACTGAGAAATTTGATAATTTTTGGGAAGGTCAGGGTAAAAATATTGCTTGCGATCGAATTTACTATATTTGGCGATTTGACAGTTGAGTGCCAAACCTGCTTTCACGGCATATTCTAGTACCTTTTCGTTGAGCACGGGCAACACACCCGGCAAACCCATGCACACCGGATCGATGTTAGTATTGGGTTCAGCTCCGAATTCTGTGGAGCTACAAGAAAAAATTTTGGTTTTGGTACTGAGCTGACAATGGGTTTCTAAACCAATTATCGCTTCGTACTCAGTTTTTACGGTAGTAGCAGAAGTCATAAAAACACAAATTAATGGCTAATTCTCATTTAGGCTACTATTGTAGACTGCTCTAGATGCAGATGAAAAATAATCTAGAGACGCGAAATTTCCGGCCTCTAATCTCAAACGTTAATGAATGCGATCGCTCTAATAAGTAGTCTCCGACAACGAACAATCTACTTACTTTCCAACAACATCTATGGACGTAACTGGATTCGAACCAGTGACCTCTACGATGTCAACGTAGCGCTCTAACCAACTGAGCTATACGTCCGTTTGCACTTTCGCTATCATAACACAGATTTACCGAAAAGACAAATACCACAAATTATTTGTTGCTCTCCACATCACACAAACAGCTACTGTTGCAACCTTTGCTGTGCTGAGATTAGCAGTTGTTGTGCTTCTGCATAAGCAATTGTTCCTGGTTTAATAGTTTTCAGGTGATTGATAATTCCCATTAACTCACCTTTAAATTGGTTGCGATCGGTGGGAGGGAAAGCAATTAGTCTTTGAATTTGTTCGTTAGCTTGTTTGAGAGCTTGTGTTGATTTGCTTTCAGCTTGTTTACGAGTTTGCACAATCCCTAAGTTGCTCTGATATGTGGCCAGTAACTTTTGTGCTTCCAAATAATTTGGTTCTCCAACTTTAACTTTTTGTAGCCGCTCAATTGGTTCCAACCATAGTTTTTCTATTTGCTCCCATTTTTCTGCTGGATGGGGTGGATGTTGTGAAACTTGTGCAGCTTGCAAGGCAAATACCTTCGCAGCCTCAATTAATGAGCTTGTCTGGCGATCACCTGTAAGAGTATTAACTACTTTACCAAAATCGCGCTCGTAAGCTGCTAGCTTTGTCTGTGCCGTTTTTCCTGCTAGTGTTTCTTTAGGTATTTGCTCTAGAGTATCCAGCGCCGCTTGCATGGAGGCGATCGCTTTTTGTTGCTCTTGTGCATTCTTGGCTTGTTCGTATTGTTGTTTTGCAGTCTGAAGAGCTGTTTCTGCTTCTGTTAATAGCGTCAAAGCATTTTTTCTTGAAAAACTTTCGCATCCATCCGCGCTACCCGGCGACGAGCATCTTCAAACTCATCTAAGGTAAACTTCCAAGTGCAATCTAATAAGCTACAGTAAGCTAGAGGAAAATGCCCCAAAAACCAAACTGGTAGGTTGTCTAGATGCTTGTGTGCTTGTTTGACTTTCTCTGCACCAAGCTCAATATCAGCTTGGCTCGTAGCTTCGTTTACTAACCGATCTGCTTGTTCAACGTAGTTTATTGCTCCCTGATAGTTACGATCCATACTGAATAAAACTGGGTAACAGCAAGATTGGTGCTGTTTTGGCAACGGATAGGCAACGGATAAGCGAATCATCGGATAGGGTAAATTTACCACCAAGACAATTCCAGTTACATTTGTTACTATTATTGCCACGCATTTTATTTTGCTAAAGATACCTGGTGGCTGATTAGCTCTTGCAGCTTGCTCGATTGCCTTTTCGCTGAATCGTGGAAATATGTCTACAACTGTGTCGCGCAGTTCATCTACATTGACGGGATGACCTTTTTCTCGCCGCAGTTTTTCTAAACGTTTCGTAACGATTTGGCGCTCGGTTTTGCCAATCTTGTCATCACTGCTGCATTTTTGAACTTCAGCACGTAAGATTTCAAAAGCTCGTGTGTTGAGACGGTACATAAAAATACTCAGTATTTGATGATTTTAGTATTCCCGTCAGTAACATAAAATTATATAGTTTACTCAGTGTGACTTTTGTCTTTAGGTATATAACTATGGGCGAGTCAAACTTGCTGCTGGTATTGTTAATATATGTAAAAAGATTAGCGAAATCTCATAATATTTAAAATGCCAACCGCTTTAATTACAGGAGCTTCTGCTGGTATTGGTAAAGCCTTTGCAGAGGAACTAGCTGCGCGCAATACAAATCTTGTTCTGGTCGCTCGTTCAGAAGAGAAATTGAACGAACTGGCAAAGCAACTACGAGAAAAATATCATATTCGAGTTGATGTTATAGTCAAAGACCTTACAGAACCAGGTGCTACCAGTGCTATATTTGATTTCACCAAAGAACAGGAATTAACAATTGACTTATTAATCAACAATGCTGGTTTTGGTGATTACGGAGACTTTGCTGAAGCAGATGAAGAACGGCAAATTAAGATGGTGCAATTGAATGTTTTGGCATTGGTAGATTTAACTCATAAATTTCTGTACTTGATGCGACAACGCCGTTCAGGAAGTATAATTAATATATCTTCCGTAGCTGCATTTCAACCCATACCTTATCTTTCTGTGTATGCTGCCAGCAAAGCTTTTGTTCGCAGTTTTAGTGAAGCATTGTGGGCAGAAAATCGTCACTATGGTATCCGCGTTCTAGTCTCTTGCCCAGGTCCAACAGAAACAAACTTTTTTACAGAAGCTAAATTCCCTCCAGAGCTTGCAAGTAGAACTAATGAAGTATCTACAGTAGAAGAAGTAGTGCGCGAGACACTCAAAGCTTTGGAAAGAGGAGATTCTACAGTTGTCATTGGTAGCTTTAGCACTCACGTAATCACAAAAGTAGCTAGTCTTGTTCCGCGCAAAACCCTGCTAGATATGTTGGAAAAACAGTTTAGAGTATAAGAGTCAATAGTCATTAGTTGGTGGATAGTGGATAGTGGTTAATGGTCAAAAAAAACAACTACTAACGTACAGACGCGATCAACCGCCTCTCTACCTACTACCTACCAACTACCAACTACTAACAACTAACT
>JANZYY010000029.1 GCA_026419705.1 Fischerella sp. | reverse complement strand
CAATAAAAACAACTACACCAAATACCGCTGGAACAGCGGGAATTGACGCCTGTGGAGATACGAAACCACTCATTGATGACGGGCATATGACCGAAGTTGATGAGGTATCGATGAAACAGGAAGCCTACGGATCTTTAGTCCGCGGGTAGTTCACAATATAATTGTTGGACAATAAAATAACATAAAGGGGCACAAAGCCCCTTTAGTTATATTTCGCCATAGATTTTTAATACTTCTACAACTGCTGGGTGTCTTTGTATGTCCTTTCCTGTAAATTCAACTCCGGCAACATAGCGACATTGGCTATAGTCTTTGACTAGTTGTTGAAAATCCAAAAGTCCATTGTCATCTTCTTTTCGATCTGTTTGTCTGGTGTCACCGGTAACAGCCATTTTGGAACCATCGCCTAAACGAGTTAGAAGCATTTTCATTTGATTTGGGGTTGCGTTTTGCATTTCGTCAGCTATAATAAACGCTCTTTTAAATGTTCTTCCTCTCATGTAAGCTAGTGGACTTATTTCAATCTGTTGTTCGTCTAGCATACGAGCGACTTCTTTGGGACTATAATATTCGTGCAATATATCAAATATTGGACGAGTCCAGGGCTCCATTTTTTGATTTAACGTTCCTGGTAGAAAACCGTGTTTTTCATCATCTACGCCCACTGCAGGACGTGTAATAACGATTTTATCAACTTCTCCTTCTTTAAATGCCTTGATCGCTGCTAGCACGGCCATCATGGTTTTGCCGGTACCCGCTGGGCCTGTTGCAAAAATAATTAACTTTTTAGGATCTGTAAGCAAGCTGATGTATTCTTCTTGCTTAAGGCTCTTAGGGATTAGTGTGACATTTCGTTTTAAATTTGAATATTCTCTATGATTCTTGATATCTACTATTTTGTTTTCTACAATTTGAGCTGCATAAGCTCTGTTATTACGTTTTGACAAGAGTATAGCCTCCATAATATGTAGACTTGGTTTATCTTGCCAGTAAGTGAACTGGCAAGTATTATGCAGTCCACAAAATTATTTAAGAAATATGTTGTAAAACTTTTATTATTAGAAAACTTTTTAAAAAAAATGATAAGTATTTCTTTTAGCTGAGATTAATCGATCTAAAAATTCATAATCGTAAACAATTGAAATTGGCTAAATAATAATACTATGGCAACCAGTTTACACGACATAATACAAAATACCAAAAAAGTCTATATAACAGATAGTAATCTAACTACCCTTTTAGATTTTGAAAGAGTGATAGATGAATTAGATATCTATACATTTTTAAATTGGAAAAAAGGGGAATTAGTTGAAGGACCTATATATGAAAAATATTTTGTCACTTGCGTGTTTATGTGGCCACAAAAATTGATGCCTGATCCACGTGGTGCAGAGCGTTTATTAGATTATGGGTGCGAGATAAGATATAAGAAAAGTAAATTAATTTACCCGATAAAAGTCAATAGTCCCAACGACTTTGAGCCGGGAGGCAAAATGCCTAAATTAGGCAGTAAACCAATTTGGTTAGTAGAAATCATAATGCCTAAAAAACTCATGCAGGAAATACATCGAGGCAGTTTAGAAATCGAAGATGAATTATTAGATTTAAGCGATATTGACAGAGCTTACGAAGAAGGTCTTGATCAAGATTCTTATAAAATTAAAAATGAACAGAGTTTAAGTCCCGAAACACAAAATACATAAAACACTGCATAAGGAATACAGAAAAAATGCATAATCGAATTTTTGAAGGCTTAGAATACGGCGATCTTAAACGGTTAGTTAAACCATTATTAGGCATTGATAAATTTAAGAGTAAAATGGGGGACGATAAAGACATTATTGTTTTGAGTTTCGAAATTGCTGGCAAAGAACCTGCGTTAGATCTAACAAATTTTGCCGAAAAAGGTTATAAGTGGATCTTAGATGCTGACACTAGCAGCGGTGAATTAGACAATGGCGACTATGTTGTATTTTTAGAGCTAGCACGCTCCCCTGCTGCTGTAGAAAACATTATAGAGTTTATGGAAGATTTAATGAATCTAACAGAACAAAGTCTAGACGAGTGGGTTATAGCATACTACAGAAATAAAAAATACTATCCTTTTAGCATCGAATCATTACGATCATTATTGCCTTTGACGCCAAAAGAGTATGACAGACGCTACGGTAAAAAGGTTATAGATGATGTAAAAACTGCTGCTGGCGTTAAAGTTTCAACTAAAGCACCTAAAAACTCTCACACAGAAAGCATTAGAACATTAGCAGGCATTATAAGGTAGATAACACCTTCATTGCTATATTAAAACGTCTCTTACGATCATCTAATCCGTGCTTACCGCCATTGATTCGCAATGTAATTTTTTCAATATCGTTAGCATCAGCAAGTGGGTTAAGATTATTTTTTTTCCAAAACCAGCCTGCTGTTTCTGCTGCAAAAAAAGGGTCAGTTACTAAATCAGGATCTTTAACCAAAGTTTCATCGCCTAAAATATCTAAACTAGCAGCTCTATAATTATTTTTTCCAGTCAATTGAATCAGCCCACGACCTCTATACTTAAAACCATCGCCGCTGGCTTCGTTGCCATTGCCCATGCGATTTGCATAAACTCTGTTTGCAATCATTTGGGGTTTCATAGCATAGGCTCGAGCAATTTCTTCGTTTGGGAAATATTTAGGAAAAACTCTTAAAAGACCCTGTGCACTGTAATTTAAGTTTTCTTGTAACACACGAAGTCCATTACTTTCATGTCCAACTTGGGCAATAAAATGTGCTATCCTCAACGGAGTAGTTATTTCATAATAGTCAAAGACTTCCTCAAATTCATCAGCCCATTGATTTGCGTTGGGATTGTCAGGAACTAGTTTGTCCATTAATTCGGGTGTAATTTTCATAATTATAATAATTGATTGAATCGTTGTATTTATCGAAATTTGGTAAATACTATATCGAGGTTAAGTATGTTTGGACTAGGATCTATTAAATTGTATATCATTTTAGCTGCTTTAGTTATAATTGCAGGCTCTGCTACTGGACTTTATTTATATGTTACCAGATTACAACACAATTTAGAAATACAAAAGAAAAATAACGAAATACTTACAACAGCAGTTCAGCAGCAAAAAGCCACCATAGATGCAATGGAAAAAGAAATTCAAGAAGTACAAAAAAGAAACAAACAAATTAATTCTGTTGCAGTTCAACGCCGTCGAGAAATAGAAGAATTGCGTAAGCGTTTTGATACTAACACAGATGGCTCGCCTCGTAATTTTGCAGCAGAAGCAGCAGCCGACCCTGTAAAGATGCAGGAAAAAATTAATCAAGCCAGCATTTTTGCAGCACGTTGTTTAGAAATAGCATCAGGAAGCCCTTTAACTGAACAAGAATTAAAAGCGACAAAACAAGATGAAATTAACACAGAATGCCCTGCGTTGGCCAACCCGAATTACAAGCCTATTAGTAAGTAGTTTTTTACTAGTTGGATGTCAAAGTACTGCGCCTCTTAAGGTTGAAACAGCACCTAGAGAAAAGGTGCCTTTAAATACGCCTATGCCCGAACCTCTACAAATTAGTCCGCCGAGATGGGTAGTAATTACACCAGATAATGCTGCTAGAGTATGGGAGGAGTTAACAAAAAATAAAGTTCCATTGGTCTTGTTTGCATTAACACCGGACGGATATAAAGAATTAAGTTTGGATTTGGCCGAAATACGCTCTTTATTGTCGCAACAAAGAGAAATCATAATTCAATATAAAGAATACTACGAACCTAAGGTAAAAGAAGATGCCAAGTTTACCAAGTAAAAATGAAATTTCAAAAAATAACTTAAAAAGACGAAAGTCGGATCATGATTATCCCGGCGGAGCTGGTGAATCGTGGCTGCAAAATCGTTGGCGTCCAATGATGGCCTGGATTTATATGATTACATGCATTACAGACTTTATTTTATTCCCAGTCATTTGGTCCGGAGCGCAGGCTTATTTTGGCTACGATTTAACTCCCTGGCAGCCTTTAACACTGCAAGGAGCAGGTCTGTTCCATCTTGCAATGGGCGGCGTAATAGGTATCACAGCATGGAGTCGTGGTAAAGAAAAAGAAGCCAATATTTTCAATGGTGGTGTTGCAAACCCAATAACAGCGCAGCAAATATATCAGCAAACAATGTCTAATCAGCTGTCGTCAAAACGGCAAAATGAATCATTGAATAATAATAGTGACAATACTACAATAAACATTAATCGAAAAACCAAAGAAGAAAGATTGGATGTGGCAAAGAAAAGAATCCAAGGTGAAGAGATTTACCAAGATTTTGATCAAATGCCAAAAATAGATTAATGGACCCATATCAAATACTTGGCGTAAATCGTACTGCTTCCGAAGAAGAAATTAAAAAGGCTTATAAAAAATTAGCCATGAAATATCATCCCGACAGAGAGGGCGGGGATGAAACAAAATTCAAAGAAATCAAAGAAGCGTACGAACTTTTAAGTGACGCACAAAGGCGTGCGCACTACGATCAATTTGGCCATGTAAGTCCAAACCAGCATTTTCAACAAAATTTTCATGAAAATTTTGAATTTAATAATATAGAAGATTTGTTTCGAAATTTTCATAATTTTGGCGGGTTTGCATTTCGAAATTCAGCACCTAGAAGAAATAAAGACTTAAAAATACAAATCTCTGTGCCACTAGAATCAACATTGGCTGATCAAAATAAAATCATTAATTTAAAAACAACCAACGGGCAAACTGAAACTATCAACATTCTTATACCCCGAGGAGTACAAAATGGAACCAGTATCAAATACGCTGGGCTAGGAGATAATTTTTTTAATACACTGCCTAGGGGAGATTTATATGTTCATATTGCAGTGGTTAATCATTCAAATTATCAAATTTATAATGCCTTTGATTTATTAACTTCTATAACTATTGATTGTTTTGAAGCCTTATTGGGCTGTGTTAAAAAAGTAAAAGGTATTGACGGCACAGAATTTGAAATTAAAATACCAGCAGGTATACAGCCGCATGATAAACTGCGTATTAAAGATAATGGTTTATTTGTTCCGCAATCTAATAATCGAGGACATTTATATGTTGAAATTTTCGTAGCCATACCAAAAAATTTAACTGAACAACAGATAGAGTTAATTAAACAAGCGCAAGGCGCTCAATAAATATTTTTAATAAGCGGTAAAAAAATGATACAACCAAATCCAGAAATTGAAGTAATTGTTAATACAGCAACTGAGATTGCAAAAAATTACCAACATAGTTATGTTACGCTAGAACACCTAGCACTTAGTTTAATACGATACAAACCTTTTTCGGGGCTACTAGAAAGATATGGTATTGATTTAGACGGTATTAAAAAAGAAATAGAAGAGTATTTAACTAACCAAACATATCTAAAATCAAAAAATGATAAATTGCCACCTAAAAAAACGCATGCTTTAGAGCGTGTATTTAATCGTGCTTTTACACAAGTTTTGTTCAGCGGCCGAACACAGATGTTGGTCATTGATTTGTTTCTCAGCCTTTTTGCCGAACAAACCAGTCATGCCAGCTATTTTTTCCTAAAGTACGGCATTGATCGGGAAACATTAATTGACTTTTACAATAAGACATATCAAGAGTCAGAAGGAAAAAAGGTAGCCACAGATCAACAAGCAGATGCGATCTTAGAAGAGCATTGCATCAATCTTAATCAATTAGCACGAGACGGTAAAATTGATCCGATTATTGGTCGAGAATTTGAGATTGAAGAAATTATTCAGGTACTTGCAAAAAGAACAAAAAGTAATATATTGATGATTGGTGATCCCGGGGTCGGTAAAGCTCAACCTTTAGACTCAAAAATTTTAACGCCAAGTGGTTGGAAAACTATGGGCGAAATGGAAGTGGGTTCTAAGGTACTAACACCGTCCGGAAGAATTGCTACAGTAGTGGGAATATTCCCGCAAGGAATCAAAGATGTATTTAAAATAACATTTGCTGACGGGAGAACAGCCGAAAGCTGCAAAGAACATCTATGGACCATTTACGGTAATTTTGGAGAAAAATATAAAACCAAATCAAATTATACAAGAAAGGCGCTGTCGACCTCAGTGATGAGCCTTAACGACATTATCGATAAAACTAAGTCAAACAAAACCTTTAAAATGCGTATTCCCGTAATTGCCAATAACATTACGGGGACAGAACAAGCATTGCCTATAGATCCTTGGCTGTTTGGATTTTTATTAGGCGACGGTTCCTTTTCGGAAACTAAAATTGGATCATTCAGCACTGCGGATCCAGAAATATTAGAAATGATTTCAGATCGCTTGTTACCTGGGTACGAAGTACAAAAAGTGCCTGGTAGTAAATACGACTATCGCATTATTAATCCAGATTTTAAACGAGGCGGAGAATCCGGTATTCGTTCTAGGAAAGATGAATATCGACATATTTACAGGCAACATATTGCCGATCTCGGCCTACGCGGATTACGATCACACGAAAAATTTATTCCGTCTATATATAAATCAGGATCTAAAGAACAAAAAGAAGCTCTCATTGCGGGTCTTGTCGACAGCGACGGATATGTTAGTGGATCTGGAAGTTTATCAATATCAACTACTAGTAAACAATTAGCCTTAGATATTCAAGAAATTATTTGGTCTCTAGGAGGAATTGCTAAAATTTCAGAAAAATCCGGTCAGACATATATGCGCGACGGTGTTCGTATACCGTGTCGAAATTCTTTTAATGTTAGTATTAGATATCCTAATCCGAGATCATTGAGCTTTTTAACTCGCAAAAGATCAAAACTACCAGAAAACTATCAATATTCAAATTTAAAACTTTCGGCGGCTTCAATTGAATACTCACGAACCGTTGAAACGCAATGCATTATGATTGATGACCCCAACCACTTATACATAACCGATAATTATGTAGTAACGCATAATACCGCGATCGCCGAGGGATTGGCTCTACATATTGTCGAAGGTCGTGTTCCAGACTACCTAAAACCATATACAGTTTGGAGTCTCGAAATCGGTAGTTTGTTAGCCGGTAGCAAATACAGAGGTGAATTTGAAGAAAAACTAAAAGATGTTCTAAAAGCGTTAAAAACCAAAGGTAAGGTCATCCTCTTCATCGACGAAGCACATCAAATGCGCGGCGCGGGCAGTGGCACAAACAGCAGTGTCGACTTTAGTAATATGATTAAACCTGCATTAGCAAAAGGTGGACTTAAAGTTATTGCTAGCACTACTTGGGAAGAATACACACAAAGTTTCGAAAAAGATAGAGCACTACAGCGTCGCTTTTCTAAGTTGACCGTAGACGAGCCAACACCGGCAGTAGCCAAAGAAGTTCTTCGTGGCTTGAGACCTCATTATTCATCATTTCACGGATTAGAGATTACCGATGAAGCTATCGAGGCAGCAGTTGATCTCAGTGTTAGATATCAAACTGATAAAAAATTGCCCGATAAAGCCATTGATCTGATAGACACCGCTTGCGCAAGAATTAAAATCAAAAAAGCTTCTGATAAAGTGCTGCGTAAAGATATTATCGAAGTATTAAGCAGATTTACTAAAATACCACCCGACCAAATTGGTACTGATTCTGTCAACAATGAGTCTAATATTATTATTGATACCTTAGAAGAAAAAATAAAAGGTAAACTTTTTGGCCAAGACGGTGCAGTGGACACGGTGCTTGAAGCAATTTATGTTGCACGTAGCGGACTAAAAGAAATTGGTAAGCCGATTGGCAGTTTCTTATTTGTTGGTCCAACAGGGGTTGGCAAGACCGAATTATGTAAATTGCTCAGTGATAACTTACATATGAAATTGTTAAGGTTTGATATGAGTGAATACATGGAAAAGCATGCAGTCAGTAGGCTAATTGGTGCCCCGCCAGGCTATGTAGGTCACGATCATAGTACAACAGGCGACGGGCTTCTTGTTACTTCAATCGAAAAAAATCCACATAGCATTGTGCTATTTGACGAAGTTGAAAAGGCACACCCCGATGTCCTTAATATTTTACTACAACTTATGGATAACGGTGCAGTTACTGGTAGTGGTGGTAAAGTCGCCGATGCAAGGAACTGTTTGGTTGTAATGACCAGTAATTTGGGTGCTGCCGCTAGCGAGCAAAATTCGATCGGTTTTTCATCTCTAGAAAAAATTGGAGAGGATGATAAAGCAATCAAAGAATTTTTTAAACCAGAATTTCGAAATCGCTTGACAGCTATCGTTAAATTTAATAAACTAGACAAACTTAGTATTAAGAAGGTCGTATCAAAATTTATTCGAAATCTCAATGAACTACTAGCCGATAAGCAAATGAAGTTAAAAGTAACCGAAGCAGCAATGGATTTTATTGCTGATCGAGGCTTTGACCCAAAAATGGGTGCAAGACCCATGGAGCGTAAAATTCACGAGCTTATTAAGGTTCCTTTGAGCAAAAAAATATTATTTGAAAAAATTCCAGCCGGAACAAGTATTACGGTAGATTACAACGGTAAAGATATAACTTTTGATTTTAATTTTCCTCAACCCAACAATCAACAACCAAATGTAAATCAAGATGGATACATTATTTTGGAATAAACTTAATCCGTACATCAAAATCAAACCAGCAAAAAAAATATTTCGAAATGGATTAATGTATAAATTAGTCCTTTGTCAAATTGAAGGCTGCCGGGCTATTAAATCAAACCTCGGCGTAAAAAATTATGTTGAATTATTCGACTGCCCAATGTTGGCAGAAAAAATCAAAAATCTAGAGATTTTAAAAAATCTTTCAACAATCTATTCTTACCGTATAGAAGGTAATACTATTGCATTTTTTACCAAAACAGAAGAAGAGCTAAAGGAAATTGTAAAAGTAATCCCTAAAAATTATCGTGAGCATATTAGAGAAATTGAAGGACCAATAAACCAAACGCATGCGGAAAAATTAAAAAATAATATTATTTTTAACATGAAGAATAAAAACTTCAAATATAAAGTCAGCCTTCACGACGGCCTCTATGAAGTTTCGGATCTAATATCTATTGTCAATTATCTAAAAAACAGCGGAGCTGAAATTCCGAAATGGCATCAAAATTTAACAAATGATCGTTCCTTTAGTAAAGCTTACTTATACGGAAAGTATTTTTATACTGATGATACCTCAATTTTTCCGTTTATTGAATTAATAAGGCCAAGAACCATTAATAAAATTTTCCGGTTAGACTCTATAGAATCACTAAATAAAGTATAACTATTATAAAGGATACTTATGGCAGTTATACGAGAAGAAGCGCTGGTTATAAAAATTAGCCGATTGTTTAAAAATGAAAATCAACTACTGTCAACTGAATCAGATTTAAGTGATACAATTATCGACAATATCGAAACAATAGTTCAAGAGCTAGTTGGCGATGGAGCTATTGTAGAGGTTGAAAAAATTTCAATGGAAAAATAAACACAATGAGCAAAAAAAATAAAACACCACCTACAAATAATACCAATCCACCAACTCCAAAAGAATTTTTACAAAAAGCCAGCGCAAGCCAACAGGCAGGGCTTGCGCAGATTGCAGCAGCAGCCGAAAAACAAAAACAAGCCATGCAGTCGATGCAAGCAAAACCTTTTGACTTTAGTAAAGTTCACTTGCACATAGGTATCCCAGCATATGGTGGCTTAATAACTGAACCTTGCTTTACTAGTTTCCTAAGATTTGTTCTACTAGCACAAAAGGTAGGTTTGACTTGGAGTTTAGACACAATGGTCAACGAGAGTTTGATTACTCGCGCTCGCAATAACCTAATGGCCAAGATGATGTATAACAAGGCTGCTACACATTTCATGTTTATTGACGCAGATATTAGATTCCAAGCAGAAAGCATTTTTCAAATGCTGGCCTACGATCGTGATATTATTGGGGGTCTATATCCCAAAAAAGCCTATCCAATCAGTTACGCTATCAACTTAAAGCGCGAAACTAAAGTGTTGGGTGAAATCTTTACTGTAGATACGTTAGCTACGGGATTCTTAATCTTCAAGCGTAAAGTTTACGAAGATCTCATTGCTGCTCACCCCGAAACAAAATATGTAGATGATGTGGGCTTAGGCAAGCAGTATGAACCTTATATGTATAGCATTTTTGATTGCTATATTGATAAGGCAGGCCACTATTTAAGTGAAGACTGGGCTTTTTGCCGTAGAGCTCAAGAATTAGGCTACGACATGTGGGCACATAGTAAAGTATTGCTTAATCACATAGGGCACCACGAATTCCACGGTGATCTCAGTAAATTACCGGATTTAGCTATAGCCAAGCCCTCAGAGGTGGAACAAAAATTAGAAGAACCGAAACCAGAATGATTTAACTAAATACTGCAATAAGTGGAGAAATTTGTGCTTATTGCAGATTTATTTGAAGAAAAAACTAAAAAAATAGTCGTAGTTTATCCCGGCCGCTTTCAACCCTTTCATAAAGGACATGCGGCCGTTTATAAGTATCTTACTGATAAGTTTGGCTACGACAATGTTTTCATTGCAACCAGCAATAAGGTAGATCCTCCAAAGAGTCCTTTTAATTTTGCAGAAAAACTGCAAATGATTGCCCTGACGGGAGTTAATCCAACAAGAGTTGTTCAGACTACAGATCCTTATAGGGCACTGGAAATTACAGAAAAATATGATCCAAAAAATACCGTTTTAATTTTTGCAGTTAGCGAAAAGGACATGGCTGAAGATCCAAGATTCGGTCGTTTCGTTAAAAAAGACGGTAGTCCAACATACTTACAACCAGCACCCAGCAATTTATCACAGGCAAAAACATTTGATCAACACGGATACATTTTAACTGTACCAACATTTGATTTCGAAGTGCTTGGAAATCCCTTACGCAGCGCTAGTGAATTTAGACGCATGTTTGCTGCTGCTGATAGCGAGCAAAAGAAAGCATTAGTTAAAGACTTATTTGGCAACTATAGTGATCGAGTGTTTAAGTTGATGTCACACAAGATAACAGAAAACAGTGAATATGTAGACATATGGGCTATACAAGAAGAAGAAATACGACAACAACTACTTTTGAGACCTCAACTATTCGAAAGTGAAGTTGATTACCAAGCGCTACGCAAGTTTTTAGCAGATTATCAAACAGACACACCAGTTGAAGGTAAAAAATATGTGTACACATCTGTGTACACTCTACTACCAAAAGCGGCAACTAACATAGCACATTTTTCAAAGCCGTATCGATTAGTTAAACTTAGTAACAGCCATGCAACATTTGACATTGATGGAGAATTAAAAACGTATCCAGAAAAAGGAACATTAGCAGGAGACTTATTAAAAACTGTGTTGATGTTTAGTACTTTTCAGGAGTTTGAAAAGTTTTTAATTACCTTTAAGTTAAAGTTTGGTGAATGGCCTTTAACAGTCAAAGTTATTGACCGCGAAATTGCTGCAAACGAACTCAACGAAACATTAAAGCGTGTTAATGGGCGTTGGGCTTTAGTCAGCAAGAGCAACCCTAAAAAAGTCCTTCAATACTATCGAGGCAGCGGGCACCCCAGTGAAGAATGGGTTAAGAAGGTAGAACGCAGAGTGCACAGTTTTGAATCAACAACTCAATTTAAAATTGATAATATTAAATGGGATGAACTGCCCGAATCATTGACTCTAGAAGAGAAATTACATTTAGTTGAAAATCTTATTTTATCATTTCAACTCAATGAAAATGCTAACCAAGAAAAAGAGCAACACTTTTTGAGTTTAGGAGAAATGTCCGATACTCCAATTACAGGCAAGATTTATATTGGTACTACTTTGTATTACAGCAATGGCTATGTAAATATTTTAAATTCCCCAACATTGTTAACTTATCGTGATTTTAAAAATAACTTCCATATCGTTGCCTACGGGGGAAGAACAGTAGAATGGCCTGCAAAAAGCCTAACCGGTCGAATTTCTATTATTACAGTATTTTTTGATTCAACCAACAAATACGACCAATTTAGAACAACAGTTCGGTTGGTTTATAACTTAGAATTACCGGAGTTAAAAATGCCACGCATAAACGAATCACTCGACGGATTACCTCGTATACGTCGAGTGACAAAAGAATTAGCCGACGGAACTAAAATTACAACTTATGAAGTACTAGACAGCGAAGGTGTAACAGTTAAAAGCGGATTAAGTTTAGAACTTGCAAAGGAATATCTTTCAACGCATCGTTACGAATTAATGAGAGAAGCTAAAGAGCTACCACCACAGCAATTACCGCAAAATAAACCTCGAAACTTTGTAGCTAAGAATGCTATTAACACAGGTGCTGGTGCACATAAAGATAAAAAACGTGCAGCCAAGCAAGGCGATGTTAAGCACAAAGGTAAACTGTTTGATGATACAAGTACAAGCACATTGAGTTGGAAGCGAAAGGTGCATGACGACCACGGAGAGAATATTCGTTTTTGGCGTGATCGCGTTCACAATAGAATCATAGCAAGAAATTTAGATAACAATGAAATTGTAGGCGTTTACAAACACGATATAAAACAGGGAACCGTATTCGGTCCTCAAGTTAAAGAAGATGCAGCAGGTGTTGGCATTATCACAAAACAAAATACTACTAAAGATGTAGGTCCGGGCACTATTCGAAAGAATTTAAAAGCCTTTAAACTTATTCCAAAGAAAGGAGATTCTAAGCCCGGTAAAAGTTAATTGTTAAAGGAGGTAGTTATGCACTACAAGGAAAAAGAAGTTATTGCTGAAATAGGAGAAGATTATCGCCCAAACAGAACACAAATACCAAATAAATACAAAAATCAAGCAAAAAATTTAGTAGGACTGCATAATCCTAAAACAATTACAGAAGAAAAAATAATACGATCTAAAGCAAAAAAGTTAAAGACAAGCGATATTAAGCAAGAAAGAGCACGAGGGAGACAAATAAGCAAAGAAATAAACTGGAAATGATATGAAAAAGCAAATTAGCATAGTTATTGATATACAATGTGTCAAACAAGGTGAAAAAACCATATATCGAATCTATGCCGACAACGATTTGATAGTAGAAAGAGATTGGGTTTGGCCTGCTGATAAAATGTATGTTAGAGAAAATTTTATCATCGAAGTTGATACTAATTCAATGCACTCAGTAAGAGTTGAAAGCGTGACTAACGATACAGAATTTGTTATAAGAGGCGGTGTAATTGACGGAAAATCTGTAGATAAGTTTGATAAGTTTTATGTATAAATATATTATTGGTATAAAAACATGAAAGCGGAAGATTTTTTAGATTATATTAAACTTAAACGATCTATAGTAGAAAGCATACCACATCTACAAAAAGTCGGCGTCTTAACACCCCTAGGTTTAAAAACAAGAAAAAATATACCCGATGGAACTAAACTTTATAACGAACTTGGAAAAATTATAGGAACATACAATAGCCTCGGACGGTTTAATATAGATTGGGAAAATAAAGATTTAGTCAATAATGGGGATACACTTTTCATCGAAAAAAATGTAAGGACCCCGACTTTAGAATATCAATTTGAAACACGTTTTCAAAGTTTGGTAAAACGTTTATCGGAAGATGCTACAGGCGGTGCTACCGGCGCCGGCGCTGTAGCTGTATCAGTAATACCCTTGTTTAAAAAGAAAAAAGCGATTAAGAGGAAATAAATGTCCGACATTAAAAAATTATTAGAAAGTTTAGATCGCATTGTAGAAAGCAGTGACATCAACTACGACATAGGGGATCCTGTAATAATTACAGGTAACGTTCAATTTAAAGGTCAGACCGGCGATGTAGTTCAGTTTGGCCAAGACAAAAAATTTGTAGTAGTAGACTTATACAATTACGGCAAGCACAGTTTTCATAGCAGTGATGTTAGCTACAATGACCACGCAGATCAAGAAGATGACGATGATTTAAAGGAAAGTTTCCGCAAAGAGTTTGAACAATATTTAGCAGAAGCCGAACTAAAAAAGCAACAAACACAGGAAGCAGTAGATACAAGTAAGTGGAAGCTAGGCGATAAAATCCCTCATGGTTATGAAATGACAGCACACGGGCGTTTGGTTAAAAAGACTCCGGGCGCCGGTCAAGCGAATGATGGAGTTGGTGGTTTAGGATCGTTAGAGCGATTTAAAAGAAAGCAAGCAGTTAAAGAATACGGACCGCAGGGCACTGCTGGCGCTGGCGGACTAAAAACCACGTCAACTCAAATTAATACCAGCACAAATAAGAATACACCAGAACAAGACAAAGCAGAGCAAGAAGCTATAGCCAAGATTAAAAAGAATCCAGGAAATCCTTTAAATAGAGATTTTCAAGCTTTGCTGCAAAAAGCTAAAAACTTACCACAATAAAGGAATAAAGATGTTTATTAGCGAATTATTTAAATCAACACAAGAATGTCCCAAGTGCCATAGTGCCGACGTTAAAACTTACAGCGACGGCGAAAAAGAATGCAACCATTGCCATGCACATTGGGGTGTTAAAGATGGAGGAAAAACTAAAGTCGGAGAAGCCAACAGTTTCCCTGGACCCGAGTATAACTATCCCTTTAACCCAGAAGATCCTCGCAACATATATAAAAAGAAAGCATACGATAATAAAATGGCTAATCGCGCTGCTGCACAAGCAGAACGTGATGCACGTAAGGCATTCCAAGATCAACTAAACAAAAAGACAACCGCACCTAAATTAGATTTAGATACAGTATGGCGCAAGGTTGAAGAGGTAGTAGGTAGAATCTACCCCGACGGCGACCCTATTGATTGGTTAATACCTTGGTTTAGGCAGCAAGGCGTAGAAGATTTTAAGATTAGCGAAATATTACATAAAGCCGCACGCAAGCACGGCTATAAAGATCTCTATGACTACTGGGATAGTATGGGCAAATTGTATAGCGAAAGCGTTAACGAAAGTGCAGAACATCCAAATACAGACGAAATACTATATCATCTAACAAACGGTATGCGAGCATTAACTAACAGTAACAGTTGGTTAGATGTTGAAGATAAACAAATAATTAACAGAATTTATAATTATTGGAGAACTTATTTAAAGCATGGCGATTACGAAAGTTTCATGCAGGCTTATGACGAAATGTTAGGCCGTTATCCCGATGCTGCTGGCGAGTTAATTAATGCTATGTTTGAAAGTGCTGGACTATCGGACCAAGCTACAATTGAAGACTTTTTAGCCAAAGTCACCGAAAGTCGAATTAATGAAATCAGTGATCAGCTAAGAGATCGTTATGTTTCCAGAGCCAGCGATCAGCATGGAAACGCTGCTTTTATTTCTCGCGTTTCAGACGATCCGGAAGAAAAGCAAAGGTATAATAACATTGCTAAAAAGCGTGCGGCTGGATTAAATCGAGCACTTAACGATAAAAGAACTGGTCGAATCAGCGAAAGCGCTGCATCGAATTTACCAACGACCGTAGATTCAACAAGTCCGATCACTGGCACAAAGAAAAAAACATCTAAATCGGCTTCATCAAACGACACTACAAGCCCTCTTACACACAGAGCCAAAAGACTGGTCAAAGAAGATTGGAGCAGCAGTGATTGGTATCCTGTTATACAAGGTATGCGTGATACTATCAATACACAATATGATGGAAGAATTACCCCAGAAAGTGTAGAAGCAGCAGCAAAGGAACAAGCTGATAGATATTACCAAGACATGGGTTACGACACAGCGGAAGATGCTGTTGATAGAATTATCAGTGTATTTTTGGCACGTATGGGCAAGATGCGCAATGAAGCCTCACAAAAAGTTGCAGAATCAAAAATTAAAGAAAATTTTCCGTTTAAAGATGCACTGGCTGTAGGATTCCCAGATGTACAAGTTGGCGACACTATTCGCACTCGTAAAACAAGTATGATGGGTGTTGTAACTAAACTTGGTAAAAATCGCGCTGGATATGACGAAGTTTACTTTAAAGTTGCTGACGGTAAAACATGGAAGACCCCGTTAAGTAACGTTACAATCGTCAGTAAGGGTAAATAATTTGAATATACAACATAATTAATTATGAAAACTAAACAAAATCTTTTAGCAGAATCCAAACTCATATTAGAATCCTACAAAGATAGTATTCGATTTTTAAGACAAAAATTTAAAGTAGATTTTAGAGTTCGAGACTTGCTTCGAATTGAGGATTCTGTTGGAAGAGATCTTGCCTTAGTTTTAGACAGAGAATTTACACCACACCTCGTTAAAGTCTTAAATTGGGCGCTTGATAAAGAACGTTTAACAGAATCTGAAAATCCTGCCGACGTAGTAATTATTGATATTCCTTTAATGATACGTTTATTAGAATATGCACGAGAAGATGCCCGTTCAGACGTAGACTTGCATCAAGTTGCAAGTAACTTAATAGAACTAAGTCGCAGCGGAAAAAAATTAACTATTAAAGATTATGATACTATTATGTCTAGCTTGAAGAAAGATGTTAAAGAAGAAACAAGACAGGAATCAAAAAAGTCTGTAACAGAAGCGGGGGCTTTTAGTTATGGTCATAAACCTCCACGTAAGGGAACCTCTGCTTACGATAATTTAGAAAAAAGAAAAGAAGCAGAAAAAAATTACGGAAATTTTGAACCTAAAGATGACATGGTCGGCACTGCACGTCGAATTAAAGATGTCAAACCTGTAAAAGAATCTCAGGAATTAGAGTTTAGAAATAAACATGACGGCTCTTGGGCGCAAATTCGCAATGCGGGACCTAAATGGATTGCTGTAACTCAAAATGGAACCGAAGAAATTTTCAACGACGGTCTTAAGGCAGTCAAATACTTAGAAAGCATCGGTTACGAAATGGTCACTAACAAAGTTGAAGAAAACAATAAAAAACTGACCAACAAAGTTAGTCATCCATTTGCTGGCGGTAAAAAAGCTACTACAATAACACGTAAACACGTTCCGCTTGTTTGGGAAAACATGCTTGGCACTGTATACGCTCGCGATCCTTTGAAGGGCAGTGACCAAGAACCCGAATACTTTGACTATGATTGGGATGCGGCTCGTAAATATGCTCGAGTTGATCAGTGCAGCGATTTAAGAATTTACAGAACAAAAGTCAGTTATCAAGGATATCCCCGTGCTGGTAAGTTAGCACTATGGGGCATTCCTCCCGCTGCTGCTACGCAACCAACACAGGAAGGTTATGAAGTTGTTCGCGGTATTGATCCTGAGCGTTATGCCGAGCGTCCGGGATTAGAAGGCCCATTTAGTACAAAGAGCGGTAAGGTTGTATACTACGATCCTAAAGAAGGCATGTATTACGACCCCGACAGCGATATGTATATAGACTATGAAGATTACAGTAAGATGAATGAAGGCTATTGGCAGGATGCTGTAGCAAAAGCTGAAAAAAATCACAAGGAGCGTGAAGGCAAGCCTTATGAAAAAAATCCAGCAAGTCACGACAAACAAGGCGTATATAAAGGTGATAAAGATTTAAGCGGCAAACTTGTTAAAAAAGTCAAAACAGTTGAAACTGTTGATATTGATAACATACACTTAGAATCGATTCGCGAGCATCTACTGTCAAATTCGTTTCTGTATGAAGATCGAACAGATTTTAAGAAGGTACGTAAATTTTTAGACTTGCATAAAACAGATGAACCAATTATCGGTAAAACATACACTTATGCCAGTGTTTTCTTATTACCGGTTATAAATCACATCAATATTGCACATTTTGGTCAACCGCGTAAATTAGTGGATTTTGATCAAAATTATGCCTATTTTGATATTGATGGTGAAGTAAAACGTTTTCCGGAATCAGGAACATTGCAAGGGGACGCACTAAGTCAAATTTATTTCTTTAATGATGATCACGATTTTCAGAGGTTTAACACTACTTTGACTCTAACATTTTCTGACTACAATCAAAAATCAAAAATTTTAGATCAAAATAATGATGTTAAAAAAGACAAAAATCCAGCAAATCACGACGAACAAGGCGTATATAAAGGCGATAAAGATTTAAGTGGCAAACCTGTTAAAAAAGAAAGTAAAGATCCTTGCTGGAAAAACTACAAGCAAATAGGTATGAAGGAAAAGAATGGCAAGAAAGTTCCCAACTGCGTACCTAAAGAAAGTGTTGAAGAAAATTGGAAAAAAGGATTAGGTGCTGCTGCGTTAGCGGGCGCTGTAGCGGCAGGAACTCACATGGCTGATAAAGCCGACAAGGCTGGTATAAGAACCATAGATGGAGTTGTTCACTTTCATGGACCGGCAGCGACACCTGGAAAATTACCCAAAGATGTTAAGCAAGTAACTATCGACGGTAAACCAGCCATAATATGGACCTCACCCGGTGGACCATATGGTCGCGCTGGAGTTCCAATGTGGAAATATGTTAATGAATCGTTTAACGGTCCTGAATTTATGCGTTATACATACAAAAGTATTAATGATGATGACTATTACGTCTGTCTCTTATACACATCT
>JANZYY010000301.1 GCA_026419705.1 Fischerella sp. | reverse complement strand
CTACTGTAACGATTGAAAAAATTGGTTCTTTGAGCAATCCCGTAGTAGAAGAAATTTTTTACTAAGAGTAGAGCTACCTTCATTTTTTGTTGTGTATAAATAAGAAGAAGATATGTGTGCTGCCAAATCCAGTAGTCATTATTCTCCTACTTTACTCATCCCACTCAAATTTGATACACGATCAGTTTTACCATCTGGGATACCTCCCCAGTTGTTACCGTTGTTAATAAAATTACAGGAATATGATGGGTTACAGGGTTGCTCTGTAACTGTTACAATTTTACAGACAAGTCTTGATCGCAGACAAAGAGTTGCTCGGTCTCATTTTTAACAATCGCTTCATAACTGGATGCTGTTGTCAGCATTTCCCACCCTGCTTCTGTTTCCAAGCAAAGCTGGGTCAATTCCCGAATAGCGTTTTCATTCTCAATCAATAAGATGCGCCGGGTTACCACTACTAACATTTACCTTCTTGCCTCAATTCACTGGCAGATGTATCTTTCCAGCTTCTTGTAGAGTAGGCAAAAAATGTGAATAACCAATGAAGAACATTAATTACTCCTTGACCAGATGTAGCAATGCTACATCTCCTACATTAATGCCTGTAGTACTTGATCGGATAAGGTAAAAGGATCGTAGGGTTTAGTAATTACCGCCGCTATCTTGAGTTGAGTAAACTGACGTTGTTCAGCAGCCTGTGCTTTTGCTGTGAGTAAAATTACTGGAATATTCCGAGTACTGGGATTTTTTTGCAAGTTTTGCAAAGTCGTCAACCCATCCATATCCGGCATCATCACATCTAAGAGAATAACATCAGGTTTTTCTGTTGCAGCTTTGACCAGACCTTCTCTACCAGAAACTGCTGTTAGGACTTCCCATCCGCCAGCTACCTCTAGACACATCTGAGTAGTTTCTCGGATATCCTGTTCATCATCAATAATCAAAATGCGTTTTTTCATTTGTAATTTGTTGGTTGTTAGTGATTAGTAGTTAGTAGTTAGTGGTTAGTGGTGGTCATTTGTCATTTGTTATCTCCGCTTCTTTGCATCCCCGCGTCTCCCCAATCCCCAATCACTAACCAATAGGCAACGTGAAATAGAACGTGCTACCCTTCCCTAAAGTACTCTCTGCCCAGATTTTGCCTCCATGCTGTTGTATGATGCTGCGACAAATTGCTAATCCCAAACCAGTACCTCCTTGATGACGGGAATTAGAAGCATCGACTTGCTGAAAGCGGTCAAAAATTGTTTCTAGTTTATCTTCAGGAATACCTCGCCCTTGATCTTTGATTTGGAATAACAAATAGGAGTTAGGGGAAGTAATAAGTTTATTGTCTTCCACACCCGCCACTTTAGTCACTTCCCCTTCTTGTTGAAGTTCAACACTTAGCCATACTGTGCTACCTGGAGGTGAGAATTTAATGGCGTTGCTGAGTAAGTTAGTAATCGTCTGGATGATGCGGTCTGGATCTACCCATAATTGCACTGAAACTGGTGTCAGTTCTAGATGAATTTCTGCTTTCTCAGCCATGGCTCGCATTTCATCCACAGCTTGAATCATTAAGTCTGCGGCGTTACAAGTCTGTTTGTGCATTGTCACTTTACCTGAATTAATGCGCTCAATATCAAGAATGTCGTTTATCAAACGCACTAAACGGTTGGTGTTATCAAAGGCAATTTCTAACATCCGCTGACTTTTTTCGGGTTGATTGTTTAAGGAACCCCGCGCCAACAAACCTAAAGCACTGCGAATGGAGGTTAGAGGTGTTCGTAATTCATGGCTGACAACAGAAACAAATTCATCCTTCATCCGTTCTATTATTTGCCGTTCGGTTATATCTTTAAAAATAACCACAGCACCAACAATTTTTTTTTGTTCTCGAATCGGTGTAGAGACATATTCTACTGGAAATTTTGAACCATCGCGGCGGTAGAATATGTCGTCAGTGATATGTTGTACTGTTCCATTTTGCAAGGTGGCATAGATGGGATTCTCTTCTAAAAAATAGCGGACACCGTCGGGTCTTGAATGCTTAACAATTTCGTGCATAAACTGATTGATTAGTTCTTTCACCTCATATCCCAACATTCTTGCTGCTGCTGGATTGACAAAAGTAATTTTGCCTTGACAATTTAAACCATAAATTCCCTCGCCGGCTGAGTTCAAAATTAACTCACTTTGTCGACTCAGGCGTTCTAGTGAGGCTTGGGTTTGCTTGCGATCGCGAAGTGCGCGTTCTCGTTCGTGGATTTCTTCCAACAATCGTCTATTGGCTCGTCGTAACTCTGCGGTTCGCTCTTGAACTCGTTGCTCTAATTCCGCATTCAATGCACAGATTTTTTTCTCAGCCTGCTTGCGCTCTTCGATATCACACTGCAAGTTGGCGTTGAGAGTATGGACTTGCTGATACAGTTGGTACTGATGAATTGCCATCGCAAAGTGACTAGCCAAAGCTTGGGCGAGTTCAATTTCCATGGCTTTCCATTCTTGGACTTGACCTTGCTTCAACTCTCGCCACACCTCAAAAGATTTAATCGGGGACAAATGTCTCTCATCATCACGGTCTGGTCGTCGTGCCCAGATCGTTTCTATGTCTATTTCGTTACGGAAAATACTTAAGTAACCCAAAATCTGCTGCCGATATTGCAAGCGCACAATTAGCAAACTACGAATTCTAGCCCTCAAAAACGCCTGTGCCAAATCTGACTGTAGTGCCGCTTGATACAAATCATTAACAGCCCAAACTTGGTTTCCGCCAACAACAGTTGCTTCTATATTTAGCCATTCTTGCCAGCTGGGATGTTCTTCGAGGGGGGAAAATGAAGAATTTATTACTCCCCCTTGTCCTCTTTGTCTCCTTTGTTTCCTTTGTCTCCTGCTCCTCCGATTAACAGGAAAAATCGGCTGTTCGCCGATGGTGAACAACTGTGCTTCTTCAGCAGGATTCTGGGGGGTGATGCAAATTCTGCCGCCTGTGCCTTGTAGCGCTGATACAGTTAATTCTAGTGCTTGTTGCACCTGCATCTGTGTCATGGAGTGTAGCAGCTTGGCAACGCGGTTGATTGTGGCTTCTTGTTGGGCTTGGAGGCGGCTTTGTTCGAGGAGGGTAGATTGAGCGATCGCAATTGATAATTGATCTGCGACTAACTGCACCGCCTGTAATTCTTGCTCTGTGATTTGACGCGGTAAACTATGATGGGAAACTAATAAACCCCATAATTGCTCGCGATGCAAAATTGGCACTACTAAAGAAGATTGCACTCCCATTGAAGTGAGGTATTCTACATGACAAGGGTCTACCGAGCGAAACCGAATATCATTTTTGAGTTCGATGGATTCGTCAGCTTCTGGAAGAGGACTCAGTCCAATTTGTTGTGCTGCTACATCTACAATTGAACGCTGACGAGCTAACAAAAATAATTCTCGAGCTTCAGATGGAATATCCTGAGCAGGGAAGTGTTGCCCTAGTAAGGATGGCAAACGTTCTTTATCAACTGACTCTGCCACAACTTCACCACTGCCATCTGTATCAAATCGATAGATTTTAACGCGGTCAGTCTCCAAGAATCCACGTATTTCAGCAACAGTGACTGAGAGTATCGCTGGTAATTCCACAGATTGACGGATGCGATTCATCATCCGATGTAGCAGAACTTCCAAGGAAGTGATTTGCTTTTCACCAGCAGTGCTAGTGTAATTTAACGCCTTTGAATGGGGATTATTCGATGGCATCATCTAAAACATCGTGGCAAAGTATTTTCTCTAGTTCTGCAAATGCAGGCTGCTGTATTTCTTGCTTCAAGGTTATAACCAAGTTGTACAAATGCAACACTTGATTTTGATTAATGCTCATTTGCGATCGCAACATCTGCTCAATTTCAAAAGCCAAACGCGAACCTTTGGTAAAACCAAAAATCCCCAAAGCCCCCGCCAGTTTATGTGCTGCTTGTTGTGCTTTTTGTCTTAATTCGTCTCCCAGGTTGTTCTCTAGTAATGCTGTGGTGGCTTGCTCTAGGATAAGGATGCGATCGCAACTCTTAACTTTCAACTTCTCCCATAATTTAGTTAACGCTGCTTTGGTTTGTTGAATACCATTATATAAATCTTGAGCCTCATAAAATAAATCTCCTGTCTGTTGTTTTGTATTTGGTTTTGCACCATTTAATCTGTGATTTTCTATTATTTTTTGTGGCAATTTTTTGGAAGATGTAGGTACTTTCAGGCGATAACCAAGACCATACACTGTTTCAATAAAATTATTCTCCGCTCCTGCTTGTTTGAGTTTTTGTCGCAAACCTTTGATGTGAGCCGTCACTGTATCTTCTTGGGGAGCTTCTTCTGTTGACCACAGATGTTCTAAAATGTCACTGCGGCTAAAAACTTGATGTCCGTTACGAAGAAAAAGCTCTAGCAAACGATATTCTTTGGGAGTTAAATTGAGGAGGTGATTGTTATATATAACTTCACATTTACCAGGATCAAGACGCAGGTTTTCCCATTCCAAAACCGTTTGTAGAGTTGAATTTCGCCGCCGCAATAAAACCCGAATCCGAGCTAATAATTCTGACATGTCAAAAGGTTTCACAAGATAATCATCTGCTCCAGCATCCAATCCCATCACTTTATGAGTGCTAGAATTTTGCGCTGTTAATAGTAGTATGGGAGCTTGATAGTTATGAGAACGTAACCTTTGACAAAGCTGAATACCGTCCAACTTCGGTAGCATGACATCCAACAAAATTAAGTCATAGTTGAAAGCCTCTACAAGCTCCCAACCCAATTCCCCATCATTGGCAACATCGACAACATAATGGTGATTCTCAAGGATATTTTCTAGAGTATTGGCAATACACTCGTCATCTTCAACTAATAAAAGTCTCATCCAATCTCACCCTGTTATTAATCGGAATATATCGAGTCACACGCTTGTGTGTGGAGCTTTAACAATGCGGAGATATGTTTAATAAAAATTTTCCGCTTTTCCATGCCGATTTATCAAGCGTGACATTCACAATTAATAAGTTGACTTTTCCGATCATCTTTCGATGATGTCAAAGAAAGAATTCAAGAGAAAGATAAACAGGGAATATTCGCCTTTTCACCTTTCACTTTTTTAACAAGCAGCGTTGTAGAATTGCCATGCGATCGCCCCGCACCCTTTAAAAAGGCTCGGTCTACAAAAGGAAAGCATTTTGTTAAAATACGTCAGTTATGAATTAATTCAGAGATAATCGCCGGAAAATCAAAATCAGGAGAATCAAAAAATTTGGTTAATAAAAAAATAACTGATTGCTCACAACAACTGTTACTAACATTTTCCGAGTTTAGGAGAATTGAGCGACTAAATGTATTATCCCTACTTTCAGAAACAGAAATGTTTCTTTACATCCATTGGCAATGCGATCGCTTTCCTCGGACGCTTTTGTTACTAATTGTTACTAAGAGGAGAGAAAAATACTGGTTGTATCTTGAGTCTTAAACATGATCGTGAATTGTGCCAGACTCCCACAGGGAGGAGCTACGAAGATCGCATCCCAGCTTTGTCATTTAAATCCTCTTATTGAAAAAAATATGTAAAAAAGGAGTTTCAGATTATTCTCGGTCTAAAGTAACAAAAGAGAGGGATTATGGTGTTTACGATTACAATCATTATTAACAGATTTCTCACAAAACTAGTGAATTAGCTTCAAGAAAGTTTTAGTTTCTTTACTTATTTTTATAACTGCTAGAGTACTTTAAGGGGAAAAATCTTTACAGATCCCCGACTTCTTAAAGGATGCAGCTGGTGAGTTAGGGGTGACACCCTTCATCAACGAGAAATCAACAACTGAGGGCTATTCCAGGAGGCGATCGCACCATAAATGTTATCTCGAAAAACCTACCTTGGAGTGAAGGGTCAGCTTACCTACCATTTGCCAACAGTATCCGCAAGAGTAGTCGGGGATCTTGTGTGGCAAAGAAGCACTAAAGTTCTGACTGCGAACCACTATTGAAAATCTGCTCAAATTTACTTATCAAATATGATTTTGTAAATTTATGTAAACAAAATTAATTCCTTCATTAGTTCTTCATGTTTTTTCACTATTCTGCTTTTCATCAATCTTGAATAATATTTTCGTCGTAGCTGATCAAGGTTTGACTGCAAACATATAGCCCTGCCATCGCCTCTGGTGTGAGAGTGTGCTGCGATGGAAACTCCTGCTCATTCAATAAGGATGTATTGAGTATGAAGCTAGAGTCAGACCATGTAATTGCAACCTCAGATAGTAGCGATTACACTTCTGAGCCAACAGCGAACAAACTCTCAGAAAGACGCAAAAAATTTAATCATTGGGAAAAATTTTGCTCATGCGTTACCAGCACAGAAAACAGACTATATATT
>JANZYY010000300.1 GCA_026419705.1 Fischerella sp. | reverse complement strand
TATTTCTCTGTTAAAACCTCTTCTACCTACGGAAGCCGCTACTCTACGAGAAGCCGCTACGCGTCTACGCGTCTAATGGGGTTCATTATTTCATCCCTAAATTCAGCAACGCCGCACTAGAATGTGGTTTGCACGTTTCTAGGGACTAACTCCCAAATACCAAGCTATTGTTGACTGAGGAAAATAAACATAGCTTGAAATAATCCGACGATAAAACCTAAAATACCGCCTAGAGTCACGATCGCCTGCAATTCATTTTTGACAATTCCTTCAATAGCTGCTTCTAAATCAGCTGGTGAAGTTGATTTTACACGGTCAACAATCACCTGGTCAATTGACAAAATCGGAATGACTTGAGCAACAATTACTTCTAAATCTTTTTCCAGATATCGCTCTAAAATCAGAGCCAATTCTTGACTGACTACTTCTAAAGAAGAACTAACAACAGGTGAATTTCTGAGACGATTAACTAGCAGCACAGCAATATTTTCCCAGTTAACTGATTCGCTAAATCCCTGCAGCAATTCACTACCGCGTGTTTGCAGGTATTGGCGAACACTTTCACGTGTGGTCTTTCGTAATTGACGAACAGTACCTACTGGTAGGTTTTGTAAAGCTAAATTTTGGAGTAAATTCTTGAGGCGATCGCGCACTTGTAAATCTTGAATCCAATCTCGTAAACGCTCATTAGTTGCTTCTTTCTCATCCAAGCAATAAGTTCGAAGGCGGGTTAAAGTATTGCGTAAGCCAAACAAATTTGCCACTACCCAATAAGTACCGCTGGTTTTTTCCCGAAAGCTTTCATCAATAGTTTGAATTGTGCGATCTGTCAATAAATCAATGATCGCTAACCGAATTACATCTGGTGGCAAAACTACCTCTAACAGCCAATCAGCAAGGCGAGAGGCTTGCTCTTCACTGAGTTGAAATTCTAGCAATATTTGGTCAAAAATTTGATTTATTTGCGCTTCTAAAAAATCTTCTCGTCGTGCTAAAACTTTCAACAGACGCGGCAATGATTCTCCTAACAAATCCCGCAAAATTCCTGCCACAATCTTGGCAGTTTTTTGCTGCTTATCGGATTTGACTTGGTCAATTGCCATTCGCAGCAACCAAAGAATCGCCGCTTGTACGCGTTCTGTTTGCAGAAGTCGCCGCGCCAGATTTTGTAATTCCTCTGGTGTGAGCAGCGACCCCATTATTGTATCGGAGATATTCTTTGCAAGGCGTTCTTGGTTGCGGGGAATCAATCCAGGGGTGAAAGGAATCCTTCGTCTGCCGATGTAAATCGCTCGGTAGGGACGAAATAACATTTTAATGGCTATATCGTTTGTGAAGTAGCCAATAATTCCACCCAAGATTGGGGGTGATACATACAGCCAAAGATGAGACCAATCAAAACTCATTTAGTCAATAGTCATTAGTCATTAGTCATTAGTCATTAGTCATTAGTGATTGGTTAGTTGTTGGTAGTTGGTAGTTGGTGGTTGCACAGATAGATGTGCCATAGCATGTCTGTACATTTGAATATCATGGCTAAACCCGACTGTACAGTAGTCTTTCCAAACAACAAACAACAAACAACGAACAACAAACAACAAACAACGAACAACTAATAACTACTAAGCCTTCTTTACCACTAGCACTCCCATCATATCGTTCGCAATAGTGTAGTGTGTGGCTGCTGCAAAACCAACTTGGCGAGCTATTTCTACCTGTTTCTGAGCAGAGGGGAAACGGTCTAAACTGGGACTGATGTAAGCGTATTCTTCTTTTAAACCCAAATGCTGAGCAATTGGGACAACGACATTATCCAGATACCATTGCTGAAAGGTTCTAGCCGTTGAATTTTTGGGACGATGAAAATCTAAAATCGCAGCTTTGGCACTATTGTTGAGAACACGATGTAATTCTTTTAAACAGCGAGGAATATCCGTGACATTTCGCAAACCATAACCCATTGTCGCAGCGTCAAATTTATTGTCCTCAAAAGGCAAATCCAGTACGTCAGCTTCTACCCAAATAATGGAGGAAGCTCGGTACTGACTTTGAGAGCGTTTTTTAGCTATTTCTAGCTGTGCAGGGGAAAAATCTACTCCATACACCTTTCCGCTTGTTCCTGCACGCCGTGCCAACCGGAAGGCTATATCACCACTACCGCAACACAAATCCAAGCAAGTATCTCCAGCTTTGGCTTCGCTCCATTTTACCGTCATTTCTTTCCATATCCGGTGTTGTCCTAAGCTCAACCAATCATTCAATTGGTCGTAAACAGGGGCGATGCGGTCAAAAATGTTGCGAATATCGTTAGTCATTGGTCGATGGTCAATGGTCATTAGTCAATAGTCATAGGTCATTAATAAATAGTCAAGAGTTAATAGACAGTTAAATTTGGACAAACGACAAATGACTAATGACCAATCACCAATCACTATCAAACATTGATTGATTGATAGTAGCGAGTGTAACTGAGGACGGTTGCAACAAGTTGTGCTGATAAATGAATCAGCTTCAGTTCATCTTCTCGCAAACAGCAGGGTTTTTTCCACTGTAGAGACAATACTGCCAATACTTTACCTGCGTAGGTGATTGGGATAATTAAATGCGCCTCTACACCAGTATCTGTATAATGAACAACACCAGCAAGTTTTTCATCTTTAGGGACATTGACTGAGACTCGCATTTGCCCGGTAGCGATCGCTTCACTAGTCAATGGATCGACTGCCAGCCAGTTTTCCACAGTACCAGCACTACTGTAAGTACCCTGAGTAGCAACAAGGTGATTATTTTCCACCATTTGTAAAATACACCCATCTACTGCGAAACTTTCACCAAATGCTGTAGCGATTGGATTTAAAATAGCCTCTAAACTAGAGGCCTGCTGAGAAACCTGTACTAAAATAGTCAACAACGCCATCTGGGCATTAGCACGACGCAATTCTTCTGTACGTTGCTTGAGTAGATCGTAGGTTTCTGCTGCTCTTTGCACTACAGTCTTTAATTCTGCTGGATCCCAAGGCTTGGTAATATACTTATAGACTTGACCAGCATTAATTGCTTCTACCAGATCTTCAATATCAGTAAAACCTGTAAGAATGATCCTGACCGTATTCGGAAACTGAGGTACTGTTTTGCTCAGAAACTCAGTTCCCTTCATTTCCGGCATCCGCTGATCGGAGATAATTACTGCTACTTCTCCTTCTGCTGCTAGTATTTTCAGGGCGTTAATACCACTATCCGCTTTCAGAACATGAAAATCGCGCCGGAAAGTGCGATACAACAAATCTAGATTGTCTGGTTCATCATCAACTACCAGAATTTTTTGTTTTTTCGATTTTTCTAGACTCATCAACTGATGACGGATTTGATCGAGTTCGGGAATAGAATTATCCATAGAAAATTCCTTTAAAAGTTAACCATCTTGTTATATTCCATACCAATCCTAATTGAAAACATCTAATCAGCAGCAGTCGTTACTGCTTTGGTAATGCTTGTTGCAAGGATATTTTGCCCAGTTAGCGCATTTTCCACATTCGCTTCCTACGAGTAATTACGTAAAATGTTCTCTTAGTAAAAGTCTTTTTTATTAATAACCCATCATCTTAGGGTAAGGGGCAAAGATAATCGTTAAATCCCAATTCCCAATTCTCAATTCCCAATGCATTTGTTCTATCGAGTCGGTGCAACATCAGCCCTAAAATAAATACTTGGTACCTAAGCATTGAAATTGACTGATTGCCTTGCCCTGAAGTGACTGAGATACTATGACTGAACTACCACCCAACGCTCCAAATTCCCAAAATGATTTAACTCAACAGTTGCTGCTCAAACTGCGACAAAAAAAAGGCAATTGGGTGGAATGGGGACAAGCTTGCGCCTATTTACAAAAAGTCGGCTACAACACCCAAGCTATTTTTGAAGCAACAGGCTTTGAGCCAATACAGCAAAATCAAGTCATTGTCGCCGCACAAGTCTACAATTCTATAGAAAAGGCAGGAGTATCACAAGACGTACTGTCGCATTATTCACAGCGTGGAAGTGATGTTTTGTATGAACTGCGCCTGCTGACCCAAGAAGAACGGGCTGCTACCGCCACACTCACCTTTCAACACAAACTTGATGCTGATGAAGCAAGGGAAGTCGCTAAAGCAGTCAAGGATTTCTCCCGTTTCCGTAACTTGCCAGAAGGGTTTTCCAATCATCCAGGAGATGCAGTTGCCTATCAATGCTGGAAACTCGCTCGGCAAAACTCCGATTTTCAGGTGCGATCGCGTTTAATTGCCAGGGGTCTCAAATTTGCCCACACGCAAACTGCAAGAAAACAAATCGAACAGCTGCTCACGGATTTTACCGTTGAACCCAAGCGACCTGCGCCAACTTTACCCTTTTACAGACTGGAATCGGCGGAGGAAATGCCACGCCTTGTACCAGTCGTGGGAGAATTGCCCTTAACACCAAAAGATCTGCAAGCAGTTCCACTTGTAGAAGAAATCGGGCCATTTCGCATGGTCAAGTTTGCCGGAGAACAAGCTTGGGTTCCTGTACCGGGTTGGCAAGCAGTATTGAGCGCAGAAGATCCGATCGCGATTTTGGGCAATAGCGATCGCCTGCCAACCCAAACACAAAATACCCCAGAACCAGTCATGATAATTATCGATCGTGCCCAACGACAATGGGAATCTGGCAGCTACTTTGTGGTAGACAACTGTGGAGAATTAGATTTTCAGTGGTTTGAAACTGCACCGGCATTACCCATACTAGGGCGAATCATTGTGATTGTGCGACCCAAGAAAATTTTAGATGAGGAATTTACAAAAGATTCTTGGCAAATTGATGAATAGTTGGTGGTTGGTGGTTGGTGGTTGATGGTTGGTGGTTGGTAGTTAGTGGTTAGTGGTTAGTGGTTAGTAGTTTTCTCCACTCCCCTACTCCCCTATTCTCCGCCACATCGATATAGCTGGTAGGGAATGCCAACGCGGTAATGCTGAGCTGTATCTTTAGTGCAAGTAGTAGTTTGTGAAAATGCTAACCTTTGCGGATAATCTCGGCGTTTCAGTCCAGGAGCAATAACCCATAAATTTAATTGATTTGTTGTCGGTGGAGGTAGTTGAGCAAGTTTTTGCCAGACAGATCCAAAATCAGGTGCTTGCTTGAAAAATGCAAAATCAGAAGACGGAAATTGGGAATAGTGAATTTTGTTTTTTTCTCCACTCTCCCAATCCCCTACTCTCTCACCTCTAACTCTTTCTAGTGCCAGAGCAAAACTCAAACCCAATGCAACATCCTGATAATTTTTATATCCCACAACAACCATTAATGGCATGGAAGGATATTGATTCATATTTTGAGCAACTTTTTCTGGCTCATATGGTTTTAGAAAAACTAAATTCTCAATTACAAAAATACTACTAATCAAGCCAATGATTACAATAGTAGAGAGTTGATAATTTTGTAGATACCCGTAGAATATTTTGAGTTTTGTAGACATCCCTAAAGTGGCTTCCTGTGAGGTATTTTTTAATTTTGTCAGGCTAGCACTGATGAGCGCGCAGAAGCCAGGATAGTAGACAAAGTTATAGCGAGGAACACTCGTAATGTCTTTTTGTAACAAATAGGCAATGACAAAAAATTCTAATAAAATAAAACTTGAGAAACTTAAAAGTGTGATTGTGGCTAGATGAGTTGTTTGTTTAGACCACATTTGTTTTAATTTTTTGTAGACTAGCCAACCAACCCAAATACCAAAAAAAAGCATTAATAAAACAGATATAAATCTAACAAAGAAAGACTGCTTTTCTACAGGTAGGGCAATTAACATTAATACCCAACCAATTAAAGTTTGATAAAATGGGGCAATGTGACTGGGAGGATCTATCCAGTCAGTTTCTGGACGTTCGTAATCACTAACTAACACTGGCAACCAAGGTAAGAAACTGAAGGCAACAGCAATGATAGATATAATTAATGCTAGCCAGATTTGACGTTGATTGAATATAATTGACAATGAATTTTGAGCAAAATTAATAGATAAAAATTCTTCGGAACTCTGCGTTTTAATTACTGATTTATTGTTTTTCCCCCACGTATTTGAATAGGATATTAAAATCAATAATGTTCCGATTTCAGCAATGAAGGCAAGAATGCAAAAGTAGTGAATATAAAGACCGATAATATTAGTAATAGTCCAGGCTAACCAAACCCAAATTCTTAGCTCTTGCCGCTGAAAAATATCTTGCTGGATTTGCACCAATCCTAATAAAGATAAAGTTATTAGCAGCATCGGTAAAGTATAGTGCCTAGCTTCTTGAGAAAGGTAAACAGCAAAAGGAGAAATAGCCATAAACATAGCAGCGGTTAGCCCCGCCGCCTTTGAGAAAGCAACACGATTGACACAGTAGATAGCCTGTCTCTTATACACATCTCCGAGCCCAC
>JANZYY010000299.1 GCA_026419705.1 Fischerella sp. | reverse complement strand
GTGAAACGCCGCTGCGGCGACGATAGCTGTCGGGCCACCGACCGCGAAAATAGCTCGATGCCAGGATTTGTTTTTCAATAACTATTTTCAATAACTATTAGTGCCTCTCTTACTGCTACAAGAGAGGCTTCTTAGTTTGAAGGCAAACGCTTACAGCACTCTCCTGAATAAATTTATTAATTCGTAGCAATTGTTTACAAATTTTGTAGTAGTATATTTTATTTTGTAACTATTTGCTTATCCCAGCAAATCTCTTCCTTTAGACTGATCTTCAATAGTAAATATTTGGGATAAGCACAAATGCATTCAGTAAATATTATTTGTCATGAATTTGTTGTTGCTGTTTCTTTTGTCGCTTGTGTTGTAGGTCTGATTATATTGTTGGATAACAAACAGCAAAAAAATGAAACAGACGCAACAGAACTAATTTTGTTTAGAATGACTTTCTCTTATTGGCTAGTTTACTGTGTTGCGTTTGCCATTGAAAAAATATTTTTACCAGATTGGAAAGCTCTACAAATGACTTTGAGAATTACTACTGCTCTGTCATATTTTTTAACATTTTCTTGTATTGTCAGCCTACCTCTACACAAATTCGCAATGCGACGGGTTGAGGAATAGTTGTTAGGTAGTTGTTGATGGTTGGTAGTTGGTAGCAAACAAGTAACAAACAACAAACAACTACCAACTGTTATTTTTGCATGGCGATCGCCAATGCTTCTTCGAGTTGTTCCTGTGACAAAGTGGTCAAGATAAACACTTCTTGCACTGTTTTACCTTGGCGTGCGATGACTTTAAAACCCCCACGAATTGGTACAGACACCCGCAATTGCAACGTTGGACTGTGACCTTTCACTCTTCCAATTTCTCCTGGTGTTACTGTTTGAATTCCATGTAATTTGCAGAGACATTCCAAAATGGGAATCAGACCTGAGATATGGGTTGAGTGATTCCAAACTAATCTGCCATCTTTAGCAGGTGTTGCTTTACGGGTGTCTGGGGTGGGTTTAGTCATGATTTGACGCTATTTTATGCTGCTTCCAGAGGAGCCATTGTTAAACCAGCTCTACGTAACTGCTGGTGATAAAGTTCAGCTGGTTCTTGGGGTCCAATCCAAACAATGGCTTGACCCTCGTAGTGTACCTGGTTAGTGAGTTCCCAAGCGCGATCGCTAGTCATCCCCGGAATATATTTCATCAAGCACTCAGCGACATGCTGAAAAGTATTAAAATCATCGTTCAAAACAATGACCTTATAATTCGGGTAGGTCTTGCGGGTAACTTGACTAGACCGTTCAGGAGCTACAGTTGGTGTTGGTGTCGTTGCCATCCCGTAAACAGCTGCTGAAAGTCTTGTAATCATAAGAATACTTAGCCAATGCTTCTTTACAAAACGACATCACAAATAACAGTTTAATCGATGGTTGGTGGTTAGTGGATAGTGGTTAGTAGTTAGTGGATAGTGGATAGTGGTTAGTGGTAAACAATTAACTACCAACTACCAACTACTAACTACTAACTACCAACTACTAACTACTAACTACTAACTACTAACTAAATTACTTCCAATCTTCCCAGTTTTGATTAAAAATCGAGGTATCTGGGAAAGCAGTGGGGTTGCCGTTTTCTTTTAACAACCTTTGCAGAGCAATAAGTTGCGGTTCAATCTTTGGTAATTCGTCCACTAATTGGTAGGGGGCGATATTATTTTTCAAGGCAAAAGCAGCCGTGGTTCCCGCTGCAGCACCAGCAGACCATTCAAAGGAGTGTACTCTATACGCTGCTGCTGCAATGTGGCTCGTCGCAATACTTTTACCTCCAACTAGCAAGTTATCAATTTTTTGGGGAATCATCGCCCGCAGGGCTATTTGGAAGGGGTAAGCTTGTCCTGCACCACGTCTTTCACCTGCACGTTCCGTATTTCCGGGTGCTTCTGGTGGGCTTTTGGTCATGCAAGGATGGAAGTCAATTGCATAGTGACCAATACCAATCGCATCCGGGAAGATGGTAGAACGAGTTCGCCGAGCTACATTTTCTGGGCGCTTTTGTCCAGTAAGCACAGATAAAGCTTCCAAACCAGACAATGCTGCTTTCAAGCGGCGATACTCAGCAGGTGGAAGTGCCTGGCGATAATACTCATCATCGTAGTTGCGGCGAGAAATATCAATTTCCCAAATACTAAAGCCACCAGGTGCTCCCCAACTGGGACGTCCAATAATACGCCGCCCTTCACGCATATACGGATACTTCGATAAGCCATGTACTGTCCCCATTGGCGAATTCAGCCCTGCAAGAAAGCGATTATTCGATTGCGGTTGCTTTACAGCCTTCCCTAGCTGGGAATCTGTAGTACCTGCCACTAGCCAATAAAAATAACCTAAAGCGTGTTCTTCGGCTTTTCGCAAGCTTTCCACTCGCAATCCACCCATCCAGCCGCCTGGTTTCAATTGCCCGGTCGCTTGGAGTTGTTGGCGAGTATAAATGAGGTTATCCTTGGCGGTTCCAGGGCGATAGTCATTACCCCAAGTCCAGTTTTGCATAGAAATGTCACCTGGGGTAGGAGCAGTGAAAGTGATACCGCCAAATTTCATTGTTTCCCCTTTGTGGGGACTCTTGATGCGGCGATAGGTGAATACTAAAGGAAAGCTTGCCAGTCGCTGCAATTCATAGCTGTAATAGGATGAATACTGTGGATAGAATGGGGGCATTGTGTGCTGCTTGGGTTCGCTAGTAGCCTCCATTGCAAACGTGTAAGTAAAGCCTTGAGTGCAATAGGGATCGTTAGTAGCACTCGAGGAAGAAGGCTCTAAATAAGAACGAGCGTCTATACCCAAGCGATAGGGGACATCAGCAAGAGCAATAATTTCTCCGGTTTCGGTGGTATCTATTACATACCAGTTAGGAGCATTACCTTTTTTTGCTTGCTTGGGAACAAAGCGAATAATAGTTTTAGTGAAGCGGGATGAGTTTTGGTAAGTGTAGGCGTCTTCAATAGTTTGAGATAAGGGAAACGTGTTTAATGGTGGTGCGTTGGGTGCTGGTTGGTGTTGGATGGCGATCGCACTATTGATGATTTTCCCATCTTCACTAATGTTTAAGTCCTTAATTACCGTATTGGGAAACCATAACAGTTTACCTTTACCTTGTTTCGCTGCATCTTTGAGCATAGAAGTCAAAATTTCATGACCATCGCGGGGCATAAAACAGGAATCGCTTACCCAGCAATCACCAGGATTGAGTTTTCCGTACTTGCGTTCAATCCGCTTTCTTAAATCCAAGTAACCGCGAGAGTAATATAACTTGGCACGCTGGGTTGGTCGTTCATCAAGTGCAGAAGTTCCCTGAGAAGAAATTTGTCCTCCCAGCCAGTCGGTAATTTCTGTCAAGCAAACTGTTTTACCTGCCAGTAAGCTTTCGTAGGCAGTAGCAGCACCAGAAAGTCCGCCACCAACAGCCAGAATGTCACAGTTGACTGTTTTGTCAGGGGTTCTGGGTGGTGCGGCGAGCGCAGAGTAAGGTGCAATAAAACTAGAAATGAGAGTCAGACTAATTAAAGATGTCTGAGAAAGGTCTACTAAGTGTTTGCGCTTCATGTGAGATCCGATTCCGTTCAGCTCCTACATCAGAATTTATACCTTAGCCTTTCACCAGAAGTTAGGGATAGGCAATTTATTTTACCGAAGAAAGGTGGAGGGCGGAGACGGAAATTTTTGTAAACTTTGATACTATAAAAGTTTCTCCGTGCTCTGCCATCAGGTCTGGAGTACGTACTTTTAAGTATGGAAGAAAATAAATACGTAGCAAATTTATCAAATCAGCAGCTACCTCCGGAAGCCGCACCGCATCTACGTACTTCTGCCTTCTTAATGCTCTTAATTAACTGAAATCCAAGCCTACGAGTGTCTAAATGTGACAAGCCGCGATTTTGCTTTTCCGTTCTTGAAGACACAAATACTATTAATTGTGTTCTTTTCGAGTTAATTTAGATATATATCAAGCTCACAGTACAAAAACTACACAAATATCTTCTTCAACTGACAACATCAGCGATCGCTAACTCGACTGACGTGTTTTGTCAAAAATAACTTATCTACAGTCATGATTCTAGTGGTCCGTCACAGGAAATTTGCAGTGTTAAATAACGAACCACACAAACGCGCAGCGGCTGACCGCAGGGTAGGACACAAACAAAGAGGTTCACAAACAGCTGTCCAAATTGGTTTACCCAGCTTGCGTTTGTTGATTTGATTCTCTTCAAAAATTATTTACCTTATCCCCTCACTTTCCTAGTTTGCTCCCAACTCAGCAAACAACCTTGCTAAAACCACATTAGAAAACAGAAACCCATCAGGATCGGTTAAGCGCAACCTTTCTCCCACAACTTCCATCCAACCTTTCTCAAAGTACAAATCGCAACACTTCCTAATCTCTTCTACCTTTTCTTTTCCAAACTGTTCTGCCAATACTGTCAAACTCACACCTTCTGCCAAACGCAACCCCAGCATCAAGGTTTCTAACAAAATCTCATCTGGTGATGTGACTTCACAATCAATCACGCACCCAGTTTCCACCCATTGATAATATTCCTTTGTTTTACGCGGACGAGTAAATCGCTTCCCTTCTACATAACTCGTCGCACCCATGCCAAAGCCGTAATAAGGGCGATTTTCCCAATAAACTCGATTATGCCGACATTGGTGTCCTCTTTTGGCATAGTTGGAAATTTCATAATGTTCATAGCCTGCACCAGTTAAGATTTGCTGTGCCATCCGGTACATTTGCACTGTCATTTCATCTGTTGGTAGAGGAGCAGCACCAGGTTTATAATAACGACCAAAGGCAGTCCCGGGTTCGATAGTTAGATCGTATATAGATATGTGCGTCGGTGCGATCGCCACTGCTTTTTCTAAAGACTCCTGCCACATGTCTAAAGTTTGATATGGCAACCCTGATATTAAGTCTATGCTGAAATCGGGAACCCCAACTTGGTGGATTAAGTCCACTGCTGCAAAAATATCAGCAACGGTATGCGATCGCCCACAGACTTGCAATAAATCTGGATGAAACGCTTGTACACCCAAACTCACACGGTTGATCCCGGCGCTGCGATAGCCTTGGATATGTGCTAAATCAAACGTACCTGGGTCTATTTCCATTGAAATTTCTGCACTCGGAGAAATATCAAATTTTTGTTTTAAAGCTGTCAATATACATTGCAACTGGTGTACAGATAGAAGAGAGGGAGTACCGCCACCAAAAAAAATTGTTTCCAAAGGCTGGGCAAAATCAGAGGTATTGGCAATTTCTTTACATAGTATTTCTACGTATTTAGAGACAGTGCCAGATGTTTCACCGCGTCGGCGATCGCCCAAAACCGAAATGGGAAAATCACAGTAAAAACATCGACGCCTGCAAAAGGGAATATGTATGTAAGCAGAACTAGGGATACCCGAAACTATATATTTTTGTACCATTTTGAGTAAAAATTAAAATATCATTCTCAGAATTACAAAACATGAATATTGATAAGTTATTAATAAATTTTTATCGTTTTTCAACAAAAAGATGGCAATAATAAAGCTTAAAAATCTTTAGTTATAATGATTGCAGATGTTATCTGTTTCAGCCTTTAGGATGAAGCTCATATATTGTAAATCTATCTTAGCGATAAGTTTAAAAATACTAGACTTATTAGCTAACACAGTTGTAGGAAAGCAATACAACCATGCTTGATGCAATTATCATTTTCTCATTCATATTCGCAGCAGCAGGTGTAGGGTTCTACAGTACCGATTTGCTACCAAGTGGAGCACTGGAGCGGGTGACTAACTTAGAAGCTTTACGTTTAGTTGTTGCGGCTTTTGCTGCTATTATTGGGGGTGCAGTCGGACTGAGATTCCAGACCGAATATCGGCGTCTCGAGGCGCAAGTCCGGGAAATGCCGTTTGAAGTCATCTTGACTAGGGCGATCGGTTTAGTAATCGGGTTACTAATGGCTAACTTGATGTTAGCACCCCTGTTCTTACTGCCGATCCCTGTTGACTTTAGCTTTATCAAACCACTGGTAGCAGTTGTTGGTAGCATTGTGCTGGCATACACGGGCATGAATATAGCAGACACCCACGGACGTGGATTGTTGCGTTTAATTAATCCCAACACCGTGGAAACGATGGTAGTAGAAGGAACACTTAAACCAGCTAGCACAAAAGTTTTAGACACAAGTTGTATTATCGATGGTCGCATCGAAGCACTACTAGAAACAGGCTTTTTGGAAGGACAACTTCTAGTACCGCGATTTGTTCTGCAAGAATTGCAACAGGTTGCAGATGCAAGCAAAGATCAAAAGCGGGTACGGGGAAGACGCGGACTAGAGATTCTCAACCGAATCAAAACCATCTACCCCGATCGCATTTCGATCAACCCAGTAGACTACGACGATATCACTACCGTAGATGCGAAGTTAGTACGG
>JANZYY010000298.1 GCA_026419705.1 Fischerella sp. | reverse complement strand
GTCAATCCTAACCGCTCACCCCAGCCTAGAATACTATTACCAGATCCAGCCTGCGACCACTTTACCTATTTTACTCACCCCGCTGGTTTAGAAGCACTCGCCAAAGCTCTTTTTTGGGCACCTCTTCCCTTTCCCATGACTGAGGATTTCCAGCCACAGCCAGAAGCCGTAACGATCAATGCAGAAAAACTAAGCGATCGCCCCAATGCTGCTGAAGCTATTTTCACCCCGTCGGATGCAACTGGCGATCGCATTCCCGATACCGCACCCAGTCCACCAGAAACTACCAATCAACCAACCGAAAATCGTCCCAGAATCAATGGCGCATTGTGGATAATTGCATTGTTGCTAGTCACAATTGCTGGCTTACTGATCTGGAACCGCAGCCAAGAACCAAAGCCAGGGACTCAGCAAAAAAATAGTCAGGTTTTCCCCATTCAACGGAGGGGTGTAAAAGTCTAATAAAAAACAAGTGTGATATAGGGAAAATTTTCGCATATTCACTCAGCATACTAAAATAGTTATGCATCTTTGTCAGAACCACTGAGTTTACAAAGAACGCACTTACACTACCAAGGAGTAACGCTGTCATTCCAGGAATCTGCGTTGAAATTTTGACCCGTTGTTGTGGTAATTTTCAAAGGTTGTGGGTGGGCAAAATCGGCAGTACCAGGAAAAGCTACCCAACGTAAATTAATGCTGGTATCATCGGCTTTCACCCGTTTGAATAACACTACCTGCCAAGCATTACCCTTATCATCTTGTAGCTTATGTCTCGATTAATAAAGAATTTGACCAGGGGCTTCTTCTATGGTGTTGATCGCAGCCACAGCAGGTGGAGAGCTAAAAGTTCCTAAACCTAGCAAAATTAATAGAACTAAAGCTCCCAGCAATAATATCCATGAGAGCAATTTTTTAATTCTACACCACATTAGATGTCACCTCCTTTTTTGATAGGTGTATTTGGAATTAACATCACTGATTGGTCATATTTTCACTATTTTCTAAAACCTCTTTCAATCCATCAGGAATAAATACTGCATACATTCCCCTTAAATCGCCGACTTTAAAATCAAAAGCGAGGTCTTGAGGATATTTATCCTTAATAAATTGAGGGCGAGAATTTTTTGCACCATGACAAGCAAGACAACTTGCTTCAACATTAATACGACGATAGTAGCGAATACCATCTTGACCGTTGAGTTTTTCTAGCTCCCAAAATCCTATTAATTCCGGATTTTGTTCAAACTTAGCCAGCGCCATCTGAGAATGTAAATTATCGGGAGAATGAGCAGGATTGCGGTACTTTTTGGCAATTTGTTTAACTTGCCAGCCATTTTTTTGACTCAGTTCTTTAGCTCTCATACCCACTGGTTTACAGACTTCTTTAAAAGTCTGCATTGTTGGCTCTTGTTTTTGACCTTCTAAGCTGGAAGCTAAACCAGAACGCATGGCATCTAAATATTCGATTTCTTGCACTGCTTTGGCTAATTGTGTCGGTTCAATGTCAGCCTTAGCAATAGATGGATTCCAAATAAATAATACTGAGATAATAAAAACTGCAAGAATAGCTCTAGGCAATGATTTAAACATAGTCTTATTCACCGAAAATTATAAAACTGATGAAAATAAACCACAAACTTAATTCTTATCCTTTGTCGTCGGTAATTGTGGATTGACCCCAACTAATTGAAGCTCCGAAATTAAGCTATGTGAAATCGGTTCAACTAAAGATAAACTCAAAACCCTCAATCCCCAACGCTCAAACCACGGTACAGACATCCCCAAGCGCATCTTAGTTAAGAAAAATTTCTCAAAAGCTACCTTGCTCCAACTCACCCGAGTATTTGGCAATACTGGAGCCGCCATAAAAATGATACCCGTATCACCAAAATCTGCCATACAAATTGCTTCCAGGGTGGGTGTCACGGGTGCTGCTTGAATCACTCCTAATTCCCTGGCAATGTTATGAGCAACAGCCATTCCAATGTCGAGGCGACAATTGCTCAACTTCCTAACAGGTGCAGTTGTCGCCACTACAGCTAACAGCCTACTGTATCCTACGGCTAAATTCTTTGTTGTCCCCGCAGAAGTGGGCGAAGATGGTTCTATCTTCGCTAAGGATATTAACGGAAATCTCATTCCTGCTAGCCAGATTTTGGCTGAACCCCCTGGTACTCGTGCCTTAGTCACGGGATTAGCAGCAGAACCAACTTACTTAACAGGTACAGGAAAATGGCACTCTCCATCCTTGGGGAATTGTTGATAACTGCACCCATTTGGGTTGTACTTTTCCCTGAAATCCCAATGACAATCAATTTCAATGTCCCTGTCACGGTTCTCGTTATGACTCTGAGGGAAGAGTAGTACGAGGTCCTGCACCTCTTCCTCTGAAACTCGTTGGCGTTAACGTTGAAGGGGAGTATATCCGAATTTCTCCTTGGACGGATATTGACCCCCGCACCCAGCAAAAACCCTGGTGGGTTTAATCGTTTTAGGGAACTAATTGAAAATGGGAGCAAGTTAAGTTGTCACACAGAATTAATTACACATCTTTTTTCGCTGTTCCCCTTTCCCTTTAATTTTATTTAACTACTTATGAGTGAATAAAAAACTGATATGGCATCTACATCTTCTGTTCAACCATTTGTGATTAATATTTCCCCCTCTGAGTTTGCCAACTTACCTGAACCTCCCCTACTTATAGATGTACGTAGCAAATTTGAGTATGGGATGTTTCACGCACCAAGGGCAATAAACCTGAGTTTGCCACGTCTTCTGATGGGCATGATACCGGGTTTGCGTCGTTGGCTTTATCCCCAATGGTTTCGCGATCTATCCAAAAACGAACCTGTCGCTGTGATTTGTTTAACATCACACCGCAGCCCCATCGCTGCTGAATATTTGGTCAAAGCAGGTTTTACTAAAGTCTTCAATATTACTGGTGGAATGATGGAGTGGCGACGATTGGGTCTGGAAACCTGTAGGGGTAAGTAAGAATTTTGATTTACTAGGAGGTTTTTTATGACACCGCACAGACAAACAACTCCAGACTGGTTAAAACGTCTGTTTGCTTGGGGAATGGCGAAAGCAAATACCGCAGACCACAGTACCATCAAGTTGAAGGGTTGTAGCAGTTATGAAACTATGGCACAACTCAAACAGGCTTTATTTGCAGATTTAGACGGACGAGTTTTAGAAATTGGACCGGGAGCAGGGGTAAATCTCTCTTATTATCCCACTAACATCCAGTGGATTGGCATTGAGCCGAATCCCTTTATGCATTCTTATCTCAAGCAGGAAGCCGAACGCCTTGGTTTACATAATATTAAGTTGCGCTTAGGGTCGGCGGAAAGGCTAGAAGTTGAAGATAACAGCATCGATATTGTTGTCAGTACCCACGTCCTCTGTTCTGTAACTAACCTTGCAACTACCTCACGAGAAATCAGGCGGGTACTCAAACCTGATGGTCGTTTCCTATTTATTGAACACGTTGCAGCACAATGCGGTACTTGGACGCGCAGAATTCAAGATGGAATTGAACCAGTCTGGAAGACAATGTTCGATAATTGTCACCCCAATCGTGAAACTGGAAAAATTATATATAGAAAATGTCGGTTTTGAAAGCGTTGATTATCAACAGTTTAATCTTTCTTTTCCTATTGTCAGTCCTCATATTGCCGGAGTAGCTAGGAAGAAAACTGTCGAAATAGTTGAACAAAATTCAAAAAGTTTAATTAACACTCAAAATGTCTAAGCTTGGAGGAATAAAACAGGTTAAAATTTCACTTGTTCGGATTGTGAAACCAAATTGCGATCGCAAATTTCATATAGCAGTATCTAGAAGATAATTTTGATGTGGTATTTGAGTAGAATCAAAGCTATTTTGAAGAAATCTCTACAGTCAAAGTACGGATATTTGGGTAGTGACAAAAATGAGCCTGTGGGATATAAGTATAGATGTAAGGATAAATCGTTCATCTGTGAATAAAAACAGACGGAAGTAGAGACAAATTTCTCGAAGGAACGCGCCTCATTTAACACCGATAAACAAAAAAGAGGCGAACATGAAATTCAATACTGTTGGCATTCAATACAACAATCAAAAATCTTGGTCGGTAAATGCGCAAGCTCGTTTATTAATGAGCCAAAGCCGCCAAAAACAGCAAAATCGCCAAAAATCGATGCTGCATCGAGCCGCATCAGAAGTTGGAATCGATGAGTAGAGTAAGCGCGAATAGAATACACCGGGGGTGCCAGCTATAATGTATGGCGTCCCCAAAATATTTGCGTTTTTTGGTTTGACTAAATTCTCTGTCTGTTTTCTATTGTGGACAAGACAAACATTGAGCAATGCAGCCAGAGAAAAACCGCGATCGCTCTTAGGCTGCTTGCGATCGGGTGATGATCGTTCCAGTACAAAAAGATAGTGACAACAGCGTTTGACTGATTTCTCTAATTTTACTAACTAAACAAAAAGCCCCATATAGGTAAGGGGCAGCATGTTCGTGTGAGATATGTAAATTCAGTAGATCGCAAACTTTTTCCCCAGTAATAACCGATCCTTTATTTTCAATAGCTTCCTTTATTTTCAATAGCTATTTTTGGGGTTATTTTACTTGATTTAACCCCATAAATTGGCATGTCAATTTTTATTACTAAAAGTTTTCTGTTTCAGTATTAAACGCTTTTTATGTATTTTATGTATCTTGAATATACTTGGTTTTTACTTTTATGTGCTCACGCTCGGAGGTATTTTGATGATGTATCAATTAAACTATCTTCAAGTTGGCTAACTTAAGTGTTTTTCTCGCTTGCAAGAAATCCAGGTATAAAGTTTGCCTTTTTACTACTGAATACCAGCGTCAGATTCGATAAAAATTTTAATTTGGGAACGGTCAGTAATTATAGGAATAAAATCAAGATAATCATTCATCTATGCGAAAATCAACTGCAAATTTAAAATAAAACCAGGGAGAACATCCTCACCAGATAAACTTGTGGGAGATTGTAAAATTTTTACTTCCTGATGAGGACGATAAATTTCTACTTGTTTATCTTGAGGATTAATTAACCAACCAAGTTGTAAGCCATTAGCTAAATATTCCTGCATCTTGGCTTGAGTATGTTCTACATCATCACTTTCAGAAACCAATTCCACTGCAAAATCAGGACACAAAGGGAGAAATTTCTTTCTTTGTTGTGGTGTGAGAGCATCCCATTTTGCCATTCTTATCCAAGAAGCATCGGGTGAACGAATTGCACCATTGGGAAGTTTAAAACCAGTGGAAGAATCAAAAGCTTTTCCCAAATTATTTTGACTGTTCCAAAACCATAGTTGACCTAATAAATCAAAATTACGGTTCCCCGTTTCTCCCCCAGTGGGTGGCATGATCACTAATTCTCCAGTCGCAGTTAATTCCAAACGCAAATCTTTGTTAACAGCAATAATCTGTTCAAATTCCTCATCCGTAAATTGGAGATTAGGAGGTAATTGTAAAGTTAAAGCAGTCATAATTAATTCCGTTCCACTAAAATCCTAGTTGCGTCAAACCCATGCGCTGCTAATAGGTTTGACTTCGCCTCTACCTCTACTTTAGGAATTCCCCCAATAAATGCGCCCGCACATCCTGGGGTTCTGGAGGCAGGGTAAGCTCATCTAATTTAGTATAAAAGTCGTTAACAGTGCGCCGATTCTGCACAAAATCAAAGAGCGCCCTACAGCCAGCCCAGAAGATAAAAAACTCCACGCCACTTGCGGGATGGAGTTTTTCATTCATCAGAGCGATCGCTTGATGGCGGAAGCAGGTGCGACTTTTCAAACAGCACTCCAAGAGCAACATGCCACGCGATCGCGATTTGGCAGATTTATCTTATACCAAGTTGTGTTAGGTAATTGGTAATGGCAAATAAAATTACCAATTACCAATTACCAATCACCAATCACCTTTTAATTAATAGTCAAACTCACCACCCATACCAGCACCAGCACCAGCACCAGCACCAGCACCAGCTTTTGTCTTCGGTTCGGGCTTGTCAACTACAATGCACTCGGTTGTCAGTACCATACCCGCGATCGAAGCAGCGTTTTGCAGGGCCGAACGGGTGACTTTCGCAGGGTCAACAATACCAGCTTCGAACATATCAACAAACTCATTCTTGACTGCATCGAAGCCGACATCAAATGGTTTTTCCTTGACTCGTTCAGCAATTACAGCGCCATTTTGACCAGCATTGTCAGCAATTCGCCGCAGCGGCGCATAAAGCGCACGAGCAACGATCATAGCACCGATTAGCTCATCACCTGTTAAGTGTTCAGCTGCCCACTCCTCCAATTGTGGAGCTAGGTGTAACAGAGTGGTACCACCACCAGGAACAATACCTTCTTCCACAGCAGCTTTAGTGGCGTTGATAGCGTCTTCCAGGCGCAGTTTTTTGTCTTTCATTTCAGTTTCGGTAGCAGCACCCACTTTGATCAC
>JANZYY010000297.1 GCA_026419705.1 Fischerella sp. | reverse complement strand
GATTTAATGACAAAAAGCAGTGCTGATGGTATGTCCAGGGTGTTTACTCATAAAGATGGGACGCTCTATAAAGTGTGTGGGGGTGTTAGAGATTTTTATACCAATAACCAATTTGAAAAAATAATGCAACAAATAGACGTTGACCAGACGCGTTCTACCACATGAGGACGTGTTGCAAACATTTCTTAAATCGGTATTATTTGTCACCATCTACTTAACAATGATTGAAAATGGCTGAATTTTTTGCTACCTATGGTTCCTTAATAGTTTCTATGGTACTAGGGTCGCTGCTAGGACTTTCACTGTATTTACCACTGATGGCTGGGCAGTTGTCTTTAGCTAGCCCTGGATTTTACGCTTTAGGTGGATACATAGCAGCAATTCTTTCGACAACAGTTTTCACCTCTACCGACAATTCATTTCCAATTCCGCTGTTATTTTTAGAAATATTAATTGCTGGTTTAGTTTCTGGTTTGTTGGGTGTAGCGGTGGGAATTCCAGCATTGCGGTTGCGAGGAATTTATTTAGCAATCGCTACCATTGCTTTTGTAGAAGTTCTGCGCGTTATCTCCCTCAATTTGGATATTACAGGTGGTGCAGTTGGGATTTTTGGTATTCCCCAACCTTTCCAAACGCCGATAGAATATTTATGGATTGCTCTACCATTACTAATAATTAGTATGGTTTTAATCTACCGCCTGGAACGCATTCGCGTAGGTAGGGCTTTAACTGCCATTCGTGAAGATGAATTGGCAGCAAGTGCAATGGGAATTAATCTAACTTACTATAAAGTTTTAGCATTTACATTAGGACCAGTTTTAGCAGGAGTTGTGGGTGCTATTAGTGCCCATTTTCTCAATACCTGGAATGCCCGTCAAGGTACATTTGACGCCAGTATTATCTACTTAACTTTTGTCTTAATTGGTGGTTCCAGAACTTTTTTGGGAGCAGTAGCAGGTGGTATGTTATTTACAGCTTTACCAGAAGTATTGAGAAGCATCGCCGATACAGGTGGTTTACCCGACTGGTTAGCTCAGTTTCTCAGAGATGGTAGATTAATTATTTTTGGTTTACTGATAGTTGTGGGCACAATCTTCTTCCCCCAAGGACTTGTGACTCCAGATATTTTTAAACGGCGCAAACTTGAGAATGTAGGAGTCAGAAGTAAAAGATAATCTTAACAAGCAAATATACTTGATTCAATCCTCAAAAATGTTATACGATACAGTTCCTAACAGCAGTGTTATTTTAGAAGCAAAAGCTCTGACTCGCCGCTTTGGTGGTCTGGTAGCAGTAAATAATATATCTTTTACGGTTAACAAACATGAAATCTTTGGATTGATCGGTCCGAATGGTGCTGGTAAAACAACTTTGTTTAATTTAATTACAGGCTTAATTCCCCCTTCCAGCGGAAAATTAACTTATCAAAATCAAGAAATTTCTCAACTGCGTCCCTATCAAATTGCTGCTTTAGGAATTGCTCGAACATTCCAAAATATTCGCTTGTTTGGTGAACTTTCCGCACTAGAAAATGTCATTATTGCCCGACACTTGCACACTCATAGTAACATTTTCACAGGTGTTCTGGGAGTGCCACCAGCACCCGCAGAAGAACGCAAAAGCAAGCAGAAAGCATTAGAACTATTAGAATTAGTTGGTTTGCAAGGACGTGTCGATGAAAAAGCTAAAAATTTTGCTTACGGCGAGCAAAGGCGCTTAGAAATTGCCCGTGCATTAGCCTTAGAACCACAAGTCTTACTCCTCGACGAACCCGCCGCAGGGATGAACCCTAGCGAAAAGCAGCAACTCAGTAAGTTTATTCGCAACCTGCGCGATCGCTTTGATTTGACGATAATTCTGATTGAACATCACGTACCATTGGTGATGGGATTGTGCGATCGCATTGCTGTTTTAGATTTTGGTGAGTTAATCGCTTTGGGTGAACCGACTGTAGTTAAAAATAATCCAGCTGTAATAGAAGCATATTTAGGAAATGAATAATTTATCCGAGCTTAGTGTCTGGGTGTCTTAGTGTTTTAAAATTTTATATTAACCACCAAGGCACTAAGACACTAAGAAAACATACTGACAACCACAGATGAATACCGATGAAATTCAGAGAAATACACAAAAATATCCTGTTTTAGAAATTAAAAATTTATATGTTAATTATGGTGGTATTCAAGCTCTTCAAAATATTAATTTAGTTGTTAATAATCGTGAGGTAGTCACTCTAATTGGTGCTAACGGTGCTGGCAAAACTACTACTCTCCGAGCAATCTCCAAAATAATTAATCCTAAAAGTGGCGAGATTATCTACAGTGGAAGAAACATTACCCGCCGCCAACCTCACGAAGTTGTGCAATTGGGTATTGCCCATTGTCCAGAAGGACGGAGAGTATTAGCGCGACAAACTGTTTATGATAATTTGCTCTTGGGTGCGTATATTCGTTCTCGTCAAGCAGAAATAAAAGCTGATATACAGCGTCAATTTGAGATGTTTCCACGTTTGGCACAAAGACGCAATCAGCTAGCCGGAACTCTCAGCGGTGGTGAACAACAAATGTTAGCTATTGCCCGTGCTTTGATGAGTAAACCAAAACTTTTGTTACTGGATGAACCGAGTTTGGGTTTAGCACCAGCAATAGTTCGGGAAATTTTTACTATTATTGAAAATTTACGTGCTACAGGTGTGACTATCCTCTTAGTTGAACAAAATGCTAACCTTGCTTTACAAATTGCCGATAGAGGATATGTTTTGGAAGCAGGTTCGATTACTTTAACAGGTGCAGCCTCGGAATTAATCGCTGATGAACGAGTCAGAAAGGCTTACTTGGGGTAGTTCAATAATTGAAGATTTGGGAGGCTAATACACATGGTACAGCTACCAACAAAAACCCTGACTTTGGAAGAGTTTCTCAAACTGCCAGAAACAAAGCCAGCAAGCGAATACATCAACGGACAAGTCATTCAAAAACCAATGCCTCAAGGAAAGCATAGCAAGTTACAAGGTAAGTTAGTTACAGCGATAAATGAGGTAACTGAGAATCGTAAGATTGCCCTTGCTTTTCCACAGTTGCGGTGTACCTTTGCTGGACGTTCAATCGTGCCAGATATAGCAGTTTTCGCTTGGGAAAGAATTCCTAGAGATGAAAATGGAGATGTAGCGAATGTGTTTCAAGCTGCTCCCGATTGGACTATTGAAATTTTATCACCAGAACAAAGTCCGACGAAAGTTACTGGTAATATTTTGCATTGTCTAAAACATGGCTGTCGTATGGGTTGGCTGATTGATCCAGATGAGCGATCGCTTTTGGTTTATCCGTTAGGGCAGCAACCAGAAATCCTACAGGAGGAACAAGATATATTACCAGTTCCTGATTTGGTTAGTAAGCTGCAAATAACTGTAGGACAATTATTGGGATGGTTGAAGTTGTAGATGAACAAGCGTCTAAACTTGTCAAATTCTTTAAATCCTTGAATTTCCCAACATGAGATGATATTTACTTTGCAGCTCGCAAAGTGTATCCCCTTGGGAATCAATCCATGAGTCAAATCATCTGGATCGCCAGACACGCTAACCGCCTCGACTTTGTTAACCCCGATTGGTTTCTGACAGCACAGAGACGCTACGATCCACCTTTGTCTGAAGATGGTTTCATCCAAGCAAAGCAGCTAGCTAACCGCCTAAAAAGAGAAAAAATCGCCCATATTTTTGCTTCTCCTTTCCTACGAACTGTGCAAACGGCAAATGCAGTTGCAGAAGCTCTTGATTTGCCGATTAAACTGGAAACAGGATTGAGTGAATGGCTCAATCCTGCTTGGATGACAGAAGAACCAGAAAGACTTTCTACTCCAGCCCTAGCAGAATTATTCCCTAGAATAGATATTGGCTATACATCCCGCATTGCTGTTAAATACCCAGAAACTCAACTACAAGTGCGATCGCGTTCTGGACAAACCGCTAGATGTCTGGCTATGGAATTTTCTCCAGACAATATTTTGCTGGTTGGGCATGGTGCATCTGTACTAGGAGCAGCGATGGGGCTTGTTGGTGAAATTGCTGCAACAGAAGTCAAGGCTTCCTTATGTAGCTTAGTCAAAGTTGTGCGCCAACACCCAGGATGGTTGCTAGAACTAAAGGGAGATACTTCTCATTTAACGCAGGTAGAGGAGTTTGTTCGATTTAACTAACCGATCGTAACTAGCCTTGTCAAGTGGTGTCTTGGTGTTTGAATAGTTCTTTTTTTCACCACCAAGACACTAAGACACTCAGAAAATGATAGGGGTACCGAGGATAATTAGTGGCTAAATAGGAATCAGCCTTTAGTTATTATTGGCATCCAAAAAAAGTAAGTTAATTTCGCTACACCTTATGACGTTAATATTAGCAGGAGATATTGGTGGTACAAAGACTATTCTGCGACTGATGGAGGAATCTGAACCACCTCTTTTACGTAGCATTTATGAGCAACGTTACCGCAGTGGTGATTTCCCTGATTTAGTGCCGATTGTACAGCAGTTTTTGGCAGCAGCGAATACACCAATGCCATTAAAAGCTTGTTTTGCGATCGCCGGTCCTGTAGTTAATAATACTGCTAAGCTGACGAATTTAGCTTGGTTTTTAGATGCCGAACGCCTGCGACAACAGCTAGATATTGCCTCTGTCTCTTTAATCAATGATTTTACAGCTGTTGGCTATGGCGTTTTGGGTTTAGAAGCACAAGATTTTTACACTCTCCAAGCTGGGAAATTCAACCCAGAAGCACCGATAGCAGTCATTGGTGCTGGGACTGGATTAGGACAAGGATTTTTAATCAAACAGGGAAAATTTTATCAAGCCTTTCCCTCTGAAGGTGGACATGCTGACTTTGCCCCCCGTACCGAGTTAGAGTTTCAGTTGTTGAAATACCTTTTGGATAAGCATGATATCCAACGCGTCTCTGTGGAACGGGTAGTTTCTGGGTTGGGAATTGTTTCTATTTACCAATTTTTGCGCGATCGCAAAATTACTGACGAATCACCAGATATTGCAGAAATCGTCAGAACTTGGGAACAAGAAGCAGGAAAGCAGGAAAAAAGTGTCGATCCTGGTGCTGCTATTGGTACTGCTGCGGTGCAAGGACGCGATCGCCTTTGTGAGCAAACGATGCAATTGTTTGTAGAAGCTTACGGTGCAGAAGCAGGAAATCTCGCCCTCAAACTCCTACCTTATGGTGGTTTGTATGTTGCTGGTGGAATTGCTCCGAAAATTCTTCCCCTCATCCAAAGGGGTGAATTTCTTTTCAATTTCACTCATAAAGGTAGAATGCGTCCTCTCTTAGAAGAAATACCGATCCATGTTGTCATTAATCAACAAGTGGGACTAATTGGTGCTGCAATTTATGCATCTAGGTTATAGCAGTTATACTTAAGTCACCAGCGCTCTTTTTACACAATTTTACTGGTGGTGTTTTGCGTGTCGCTGGGTTATAACGAACTAGCGACATACGTAATTTCTGCATCAACAAAGGCAAAAAGTATGACAAAAAGAGTGTTGTTACCCTTAATGGCTGCTACTTTGATATGTAGCGTTTTTACACCAGTCGAAGCACGCCCACCCAAACGCCCAGTTTCGCCCACAAAACCAGCTCCGACTAAACCAATTAAGTCACAGTTACAACAGTCGCAATGGAAGCTGTTCAACGCTCCAGACGGTAGCTTTACTATTCTGATGCCAGGAATGCCAAAAGCCATGACCCAAACTCAAAAAACCCATATGGGAGAAATCGACTTACGAATGTTTGTTGGTCAAATTGCCAACCAGGAAGTCGCGTATGTAGTAGCATACAACGACTTTCCCTACAACTATGGTCTCATGGCAAATCCCCAAGAATTACTCAACAATGTCCGAGATATAGCTATAAAAACTACGCAAAGTAATCTAATTAGACAACGCAATATTCGCAGTTCCAATGGCCATCTTGGTAAAGAAATTGAGTATGTAAACTCTGGCGGTAAAATTACTAAAAATCGCATTTACTTTGCCGAGGGACGCTTGTATCAAGTCATGGCTATTACTACTAAAAAACAGCACAAGACTTTATCTAAAACTATTAATGGGTATTTAAATTCCTTTCAATTAGTATTGAAAAAGTAGACTTAATTTAAGAATAAGGATTGGGGATTGGGAATTGGGATTTAACGATTATCTTTACCTCATGCCCGATGCCCAATACCCGAAGCCCGATGCCCATTCATTGCCCCAGCCTAGGCGTCAAAGCTGTCGATTTCAAATTCACAAGCTCTAGAAACTTGTTCTGCAGTGAATGGCTCAAAACAGACTAATGGTAACACAGAAGGGTCTCGAATGAGTTCTTTTGCCAATAAGAAACCCGCAACTGTCCAAGTTTGATATTTTCTGGCTTGCTTGCCTATCAGCCTTCCTTTCTTACCATCGTAATACTCTGGCCATTCATCATCTTTGAGGCGTGCTTGAGC
>JANZYY010000296.1 GCA_026419705.1 Fischerella sp. | reverse complement strand
CCTGCTGAAAACCTGGTGTTTAACAAGCTTTAACCTTGCTCGCTTGTGGAGCTATAATCTCAGTTATATTACACTGCGATGTTTCGAAGGAGCGGTCTTTGACCATCTAATTCTTGGGTAATATCCCAATTACTAGTTACCGACACGGGCGGATAATATAAGTGTTCAAGCGGACATGATATTAATCACTATTCTACTAAACTAGTCATGTTTTATCTGTCTACTCTGCTTGCCCAACAAACTCATACACTTCAGATAAGTGTTAACATCAATGGCATCGTTGCTCTGATCGCAGGAATACTGATTCTCATCCTTCCCAGATTGCTTAACTTCATTGTGGCAATATATCTAATAATTATTGGGCTTGTCCAGATTTTTAACTTGCGTATTTAATCTGACGATCAAAGCCTCTTGCTTTCTATGGATTAATTACTGTCACAATTCAGGTAGGAGTCAGGAGTCGTTTCACAGTACGCTTAAACGCCAGTCTGCTCAAAGTGGCGATCGCGCGTACTAACCCAACCTTTGCCCTACCTAAGTGTGCTGTCAACTATATTTTGCTTGGTTTCTAACTGCAAATCTGATGCAATTGTCAGCGCAAAATTTACCAAGAACTGACGCGCTGACAAAAAGACATAACTGATACGCTCAAGATTTATACCCGAATTTCTTAAGCACTAAAAGTGACAAAATTTGTAGAAGTCAACCAAAGACTCGCTACTGTATATTTAGCAAACACTAGCTCTTGCTTTGCATTACAAGAACCCTTCAGCTTCACAGTTTTTGTTTCGTCTTTGACTAACCTAGCCTGATAATTATATTGCGAACCATCAGGTTTTTCAAAGGTTAACTCAGCGCGAATTGTGCTTTTGTCTGCACTTGGCTCGATCATTCTACCTGCGACTTTGTAATTAAACCAATCCCACCCATAACGAAAGATCAGTTCTCTTTCCAAAACTTGAATTGAGTTTGGTAAAATTCCCCAGCCCCGATAGACTTTTTCCAAGCATGTAATATCGCCGGTGCGAGTCAAAATCGATTTAAATAGCTCTTCGTTGAGGTTGCCATAGTACCTGCCTTCTGGAAAGTCTATTACTGTTGGTGCAAAACGATGTCCACCAAAGTGACTGGATTTCCAAATTCGCACATTCTCCAAATTTAAATCAGCAACAGTAGTTGTTGCATGGAAATGAAAGGGATTACCATATCTAGAGCAGCATTTATCACGACTGCCATGAGTACACACTAATATATCTCTTGTTGCAGTTGATTCTACTTCATAAGCTGGGTTTCTACCCCATAAATGTTTCTTCACAACTGCTGCTACTTGCTGGATATTTTCTAGCCTATATTCTCGCTTGCTATAACCATTACTCAACCCTTCTTGTTTTTGACAGATCAAAAGGGTTGTATGGTTTGATTTATGTGAAAAGCTATTAGCAATTAAGAGAAATTTTATCGGCAATCTCGCACGTTTAACCTCCTCTACTAAAGTCCGCAAATTTTCTGGCACCCATTTAGAATGAAAAGCTTCTGATATCCAAGGTGGAGGACACTCAACTAAGATGTAAGTTTGGTGATTGGAAGCACTACCAATAATATCTTCTCCTGCTTTTCGCGAATTATCGGAACAAAAGAAAGTATTCATCTAAACGTAGTGATGGATGTACTTGAAGAACAGAGGATATAGTTACAATTTGCCCAGAAAAACCGCTTGCCATTGCAATCGGCTGCAAAATTTATGTTTGGACTAGAAGCGAGAGAAAACAGCAATAATAGCTATTTTCCTGTCGAATCCTGGTAGCCAGGTTATAACATCATTTCTAGTCAAAGTTTGTGCTGTAAATAAATTTTTTAAAAAAGGGTTTAGACCTACTTGGAAAAATAGCTGCTCTATTGCAACCAGCAATTGTAAAAAATTCACTAGCTGCAAATGAGGATTTATCAACCGTATTTCAGCCACGAAAGTAGCCAATTTTATCATCAGTAGCTTCACAAAGTTGCTAAACAGATGGGCATATTCTGGGTTTTTGGCAATCAATCTCCCATTAACGCTTTTATCTAAGTAATTAACTTCAATAAATTTGAAAATACATGTAAACTTTTCACTCGTAATTAGATGAGTCAATTGATTTTCTCTCCTTGTAAATATAAATACTGATGCATGCATGGTATTGCTAGTTAATAATTTTCATTACCATCCGATTTAACACTAACAGATATATTGACAATTATTCTCAATTATTCTCGAAAAAAAAGAAAAAGTAACTACATTATGAAACTATGAATAAGGCTCAATCATTAAACCTCAAACACCTTGATTTTAAATCTCATAAAAATATTAACAGTTACTTATTGATCCGGTTACTACCATAACAAGTACTTTTACTCAGTATATTTGGTCTGATTTGAATCACCCCCATCACTGCATAACGTGTTTTTACCTCCTCAAGACATACAAGCAATCGAACATGGAGCATCTGCTTCTACTCTAGCCAAACTAAAATTATAATGCAAATTTTTACTAATACTTCTAGCATCAGCCAATTTCTTGAAATTGCTAAAAGCTTGTAAGATAGTAGTTAACAAGCCTCTAAGAGTAGAGAAAACTGAGATTATCAAGACTTTTAGCTCCTCAGCTAAGAGATAAAATTTCTGAGAGAATGTTCGGAAAAACTCATTATCTTCCTAGATCCCCCTAGCCTACCTTGAAAAGGGCAGGCAGCCTACTTCCGTTACCCTGGGAGTAGAGAGTGCAACTGCTGTGAATTCAGGGGTATAGAAATTTGGATCATCAACATCAATTTTCAAACATCCTCCGATCGATTTCTGTCAACCCAACATGCCTTGTTACTTGCTTGTGTTCTAGTTTGCAGGCTAATATACCTATTTTTATCTCTAAAAGTTACTATGATGAACATAGAAAAAGTCGATGATTTGTTGCTATGGCTAAGGCAACTTTCCACTTTCATGCAGAATTAAATGATTTTCTTCCACTACATAAAAGGCAAGTGAAAATTGAGCATTTTTATGCAGAAAGAGCTTCCATAAAGGATATGATTGAGGCTCTTGGCGTTCCCCATCCTGAAGTTGATTATATTGAAGTGAACGGGGAACCAGTCAATTTTTCTTACATTGTTCAAGATGGAGACATCATCAATGTTTATCCTATTTCCACAATGACGGACATGCCTGTTTTGAGCTTAGTGCGACCTAAACCATTAAATATCATCCGTTTTGTGTTAGATATTCACTTAGGAAAATTAGCGTCATCTTTACGACTATTAGGCTTTGACACGTTATACCGGAATGATTATGACGATCCAGAATTAGCAGATATTTCCAGCACTCAAAGACGGATTCTTTTAACACGCGACAAAGGTCTTTTAATGCGGAGTGCAGTGACTTATGGCTACTACGTCAGAAATACCGATCCACAGCAACAAATAGTTGAAGTACTGCGACGTTTCGATTTATTTAAACTGGCATCGCCTTTTCAACGATGTCTGCGTTGCAATGGTAATCTACAACCTGTGACAAAGCAACTCGTTATTGACCAGTTGCCAGAAAACGTGCTGTTGTCCACTGATGAATTCCACCGCTGTCAAGACTGTGCTCAAATTTATTGGAAAGGATCGCATTATCAACGCTTACAACAATTTATTAATGGTGTGCTTGATTTTAGTGGTTAGTAGTTAAGAGTACTTTTATTGACAACCAACTACTAACTACTATCTACTAACTACTAACTACTATCTACTCAAAAGACCGTGACATTAATCTTAGCGCTTGATTTTGGTGGTACTAAGCTAGCAGCGGCGGTAGTAAATGCAGCATCTTCTCAAAAATGGCTGGGTTACGAACGTCGCCTTTCGCCTGGAAATGGAAATGCTAGCACGGATTTAGAAATTATGCGATCGCTGATCCATTCTCTCTTGCAAGGAGGGAAACCCGCTGCTATTGGTGTTAGTTTTGGCGGTCCTGTGAACGCAACTACAGGTACGGTAAGGCTGTCACATCACGTCCCCGGATGGGAAAATGTACCCTTGCAGCAGTTGTTGGCAGAGGAATATAGCGTCCCTGTGAGTGTTGATAACGATGCTAACGTCGCAGCGTTAGGTGAATACCGTTATGGTGCGGGTCAAGGGCATGATAGCTTGTTTTACATTACCGTCAGTACTGGCGTTGGCGGTGGTTGGATACTCAACGGCAGGACTTGGCGTGGTGCGGAAAGCATGGCAGGAGAAATTGGACACATGGTTGTTAATCCCAACGGCCCTGTGTGTTTGTGTGGCAAGCGGGGATGCGTGGAAAGGTTGGCATCGGGGCCGTATATGGCGCAGGATGCTAGAGATGTTTTGGAAAAGGAAGCACCAAGACGCCAAGTAGGAGAAATAATTCGAGGTTTGGTAGGAGATAATTTGCAGCTGATTACAGGGGCGGTGCTGAGTGAAGCAGCAGCACAAGGTGATGAATTGGCTAAGGCATTTCTACACAGATCGGCTTGGGCGCTGGGGGTGGGTATTGGTAATGTCGCAAATTTGATTAACCCGCAAAGGTTTGTATTAGGTGGCGGTGTGACGAAAGCGGGGGAGATATGGTGGAGCACGCTGCAAAAAACAGCACGCCAAACAGCGTTACCGGAGGTGAATTTTGAGATTGTTCCGGCGGCGTTAGGAGATGATGCACCGTTATGGGGGGCGGTGGCTTTGGCGGAGGAGCTGTTACTAAATATTGCATAAGTTCAATCAAGACTGGGCGCCCCTTTGCTTTTCAAATCGCTACTCTTGTATTATCTAGGCATTTACTAACTCAGTCTCTATCTCTGAGTTCAGCAGCGTCCACAACTGCAAATCTGTAAAATCAGGAATGACCATAAATGCCCCTTTCTCTTCTAGTACTTTGGGGTCATGGGTAGAAGCAATACCAATAGTGCGAACACCAGCACCAACGGCGGAACGTATGCCAGAGGGAGAATCTTCCAGGGCGATCGCACTTTCTGCTGTTATCCCTAATTTATTCAGTGCAACTTGGTAAGGTGCGGGATCGGGTTTAGCAGCTACGCAATCCTCTGCAATTACAACTACGTCAAAAGTTTCTTTTAATCCTAAAACCTCTAGCATAAAATATACATTTAATTTCGGTGCATTTGTCACGAGAGCGCGTTTAATTTGATGCTTCTGCGTCCATGCGATTAATTCCCAAAACCCCGCTAAAGGCTGCATATCTTTTGCTTTTTGGCGGAAAAGAGCCTCTTTCTCTTCCGCAAATTTCATAACTGCTTCTGGTGATAATTGTGGCAAAATTTCTTGTATTATGACTGGGTTTAGTCTACCACTCATTCGGGTTTGATAAAAACCTTCGTCAATTTCTATGCCGTACTTTGAAAGCATTTCCCGCCAAACTATGTAGTGTACGGGGTCAGTGTTGGCAATTGTTCCATCCAGATCAAAAAGAATTGCTGCCAGCATAGATTCACTAATGTTAAATAATATTAAGTTTACTTACATAGTTTACATTGTTTTTCCCCCGGAACGATAGTTTTTTCTATTCATCAGAGCAAAAACTATAATTAAGTTCTGAATGACGACAATTCAGATGATTAGCGCTTTTAAGCCTTTTCTAGCCTCAAACTTCGCTTTCTAATCACATGTCAGCCGCAAAAAAAATATTTCGCGTCGATGACCTCAATGTACAGATTTATAACTGTGAAGCCGAATTAGCGCAGGATGTTGCAGAAATCGCACACCAGTATTTACAAAATGTTCTCCAACGGAATGGTAGTGCTGCGGTATTGCTAGCAACAGGTAATTCTCAAATCAAATTTCTCGATGAATTAACAGCACTGAGTGGTGTAGATTGGTCGCGGATTACCTGTTTTCATTTAGATGAGTATTTGGGAATTTCTGCCGATCATGCTGCTAGTTTTCAGCGATATCTGCGAGAACGTGTCCACAAGCGGGTAAAGCCCAAGGAATTTCACTATCTAGAAGGCGATACTTTAGAACCTTTATGGGAGTGCGATCGCTATACTAAATTACTGCAAGCACAACCAATTGACTTGTGTTGTCTGGGTATAGGAGAAAACGGACACATCGCTTTTAATGAACCATCTGTAGCTAATTTCCAAGATATCTATAGCGTCAAATTAGTGAAATTAGATCGAGTAAATCACCTGCAACAGGTAAAGCAAGGTCATTTTCCGAATTTAGAAAGTGTACCAAAATATGCTTTTACTGTTACTATACCCATGATTTGTTCTGCCAAAAAAATCCTTTGTCTTGCGCCAACCCAACGCAAAGCTAAAATTGTGCAACAGATGTTGCAAGGAGATGTAAGCACAGATTGTCCTGCTTCAATTCTTCGCACGCAACCGCAAGCAACTTTGTTTTTAGACGAAGATGCTGCAACTTTAATTACATGAACACCACTCGACTTTAGCTCAATACGATTCAGTTAGTACAATTCAATCTTTGGAGATTCC
>JANZYY010000295.1 GCA_026419705.1 Fischerella sp. | reverse complement strand
CGTGGGCTCGGAGATGTGTATAAGAGACAGGAGTAAACCGCGTTTATGGAACTACCGACTACCAACTAACAACCAGCAACAATTTCTAAATTTTTAACCGCGGCTTCTGAAAATACCGACGCCAAAATCGCACTCCAACAACCAACAGGCCAAGAATCTGTTGCAATTGTTGAATTTGTATTTCTAGCGCTTGATTGGTTTGCCGCAGTTTATGAATGTTCTGCTGACTAATGCAGATCCTCTCCGGTGCTGTATAAAGTATTGCATGGCTACAATGCTCGGTCACGTTCAACCAATTGGTAATTTTAATCAGTCGCAGTCGCAGCCGCCATACCCGCCAGGCTACATACAGTAAAATCATTGAAATGAGTGTGTTGATGACAACAACAACTTTAACCATTGCTTACCTTCTCTGGCACCAGCATTGAGAAATTTTTTCGGACTTCACCAGGCTCTGACTCGATCATAACGACAGAGCTGAAATTCATCATTGAAACTCCGATGAAAAAGCGTGTAAGAGGGTGGGAGTGCGAGAGAAAGACACTTTACCATTCATTGTGGTGGTGAATTCCCCATGAGCAACTAAATTGAACATGTCCTTGATGGTACAAGCCCTGGTATAGACCGTGGAATCAATCTCTGCATCAAAAATCCAAAATTCCCAAGCCCGACACTCCTTCGCCACTTGTACCTCGTCTCATCAAAATTTCTCTGCATCTGGTGCTAATGTGCTCAAACAGCAAATGCAGGGCGATGACCAATCCAAGGTTGAACAGCTTCCAGCTGAGCTGCCAAGCTAATAAGAGTTGCTTCCGCAGCAGGTTTTCCAACTAATTGCACGCCTATCGGTAAACCTTTTTCGTCAAAACCAACAGGAAGTGCGATCGCTGGTTGTCCAGTTGCATTAGCTGGAGGACAAGGTGCAACCCAATGAACAATATTCTGGAATGTTTCTTCTGGGCTTAGATGCGCCCATTCGCCTATACGAATAGGTGAATGCAAATATACCGGCAATACCAGTACATCCACTGTCTCAAAAAACGCCACAATCAGTCGCGATACCATCTGCATCTGATAAACAGCCTGGAGGTACTCCCCAGCAGAACCAGTGCGTGATAACAACCAACGATTCACAGGCTGTAATGCCTCCGCTGGAAGACCCGATGCAGCTACACCCGTTTGCCACACCGTTTGAAACGGTTCTACCAATCCGCTGAAATCTGGGCATTTTTCTTCAACGCTATGGCCGAGTTCTTCCAATAACTTCACTGTTTGCAGCACGCCTTGCTTACAAGTGGCGTCAGCTTCTCCAATTGGCGGAATGCTAGTAGCATATGCTACGCGCAATTTCCCAATTCCTTCTTTGCTAGCAGCGAGAAAAGATGGTTCGGGGTCAGGTAGCCAATAAGGATCGCCTGTGACATAACCTGACATTACATCTAAAAGAGCTGCGGCATCAGCAACAGTACGGGCGATGGGACCATTAGTTGCAATCCCACTGAGGCGATCGCCCGCAGGTGCATGAGTCACCCGTCCCCGCGCTGGCTTAATTCCCACTAAACCACAGCAAGCCGCAGGCCCGCGAATCGAACCACCACCATCGGAACCTTGAGCGATCGCGCATAATCCGGCTGCAACTGCTGCTGCGGCACCACCACTAGAACCGCCAGGAGTATATTCTAAATTCCAGGGATTTCGGGCTGGCGGAAATCCCGTCGGTTCTGTGTAAGGAAATGAACCTATTTCGGAAGTAGCAGTTTTACCGATCAAAATAAACCCAGCTTGTTTAATCCGCGTCACTACACCATCATCGAAGTCAAGGATATTGTTGAGTAACGCCGGATTACCGAAGGTACAGGGAACACCCGCCACAGGATTGAGATCCTTAATAGAAATCGGCACGCCAAAAAACGGTGGTAGCTCGTTGCTGCTTGCCAGCATTTCCGTTTTGGCTTTAGCATCAGCAAGAGCTTGCTCTGCCATCACCGTAAAATAACTTCCCAGTTTGGGATTCAAGCGTTGAATTCTTTCTAGGTATATTTGCACCAACTCTAGTGGCGACACTTCCTGGCGTCGGATTAACTGTGCCTGTTCTAGGGCTGGGGTAAAGGCTAAATCAATTTCATTCATTTTTTAGAGCCTCATCAAAGTAATCCTGACTTTACATAAAAATGCAGTTCGCCCTGAAACTGGAAGTCTGCGATTTCTAATCGCCAGGTATTTTTTGCAAAATGGGATGCCCCTTAAAAACACCTATTTTAGTTCAAGTTTATTTTCAGGAAACGAACACTCCGCAGTAATTTTCAGGTTACTTTTAGCAGTGCCTTTTGTCACATAAGGAATCCCTGCTTCTCCACCCAGTTCGATGCCAAACTCTTCTAAGGTAACTTTATCTACGTTAGGGATAGGGATTTGCTTAAACGCATGTAAAGATGTAAACAGTATAAGCTCGAATCGTAGTTTGAATTACTTGAAAATTTTGGATCATTTTCTGCCGCATTTCTGCTGGACTCATACCCTTGTCAACCAGCGCTTCTTTCTCTTCCTCTGTGGGTGCTTCTGTGGTGACTAAAGGAATATTCACATCCTCCCAGGCTTCGATGTAGATGATAGTGTTGTCATCTAGCTGGATAGGTGTGAGTTTGATCGTGGAATGAACTCTTGATATCGTAATTTTAGTAATTACTACACCCTTACCAAAATTTTTGATGTAAAGCTCGCTAAGCTCGGGGATGCATTGGTAGTTGGAATTAATACTTACAGTTATGAGCGCTTGCCTAACCTGACAACACCAGCACAGTGCAGTGTGGTTTCGCCAATCAAAGCCACTTTACCAAGCATTTTCGTCAACTCAGAGGAATTACACCAAAAACTTATCAACAGCTTTAGTTGTTTGTTGGTGGTTGGTTGTTGGTTGTTAGTGGTTAGTAGTTAGTGGTTAGTGGTTAGTTGTCTCCCCATCACCCCATTCCCTATTATTGACTAACAATTCCCGACCACTGCACTTTTTTCTGTTTTTCTCGGCGGTAAGAAAAGAAATGCTCTGGTGTTTGGTAGGTACAGTAAGGAGCGATCGCAATTTGTTCCGGACTAATTCCCAATTTTTCCATCTGTAAGGCATTCACCCGCCGGACATCCAAGCGCACTTTGCCGGGATTTGGGTCTGGAAGTAAGGGAGAATTTGGTAGTTCGTGCAACGCCTCGACAATAAATTCTTCTTTTGCATGTGGTATAATACTAGCTCCGACTTCAGCAGCTACTTGAGTGGCTACCTGGTATACTTCTTTGGCGATCGCAGGCCCCATTGCTATTCGCAAATCTTCGATTTTGCTGCCCTGAGTTTGCAGGCGGGCAATTGCTTGCGGCACAATCTTTGCTGCTGTACCTCGCCAC
>JANZYY010000294.1 GCA_026419705.1 Fischerella sp. | reverse complement strand
AACCCTATGGTGGTGGTGTGGGAATGCTGATGAAGCCAGAACCCATCTTTGCGGCTGTTGAGTCACTACCAGTTTTGCCTAGAAGAGAGGTGATTTTGATGAGTCCGCAAGGACAAACGATGAATCAACCTTTGTTACGAGAACTAGCGGAGAATTACGACCAATTAGTAGTAATTTGTGGTCACTATGAAGGAGTAGATGAACGGGTACTGCATTTAGTTACTCGTGAAATATCTTTGGGTGATTTTATTCTGACCGGCGGAGAAATTCCAGCAATGGCATTGATTAATGGCGTGATTCGCCTTTTACCAGGAACTGTGAGCAAAGTTGAGTCCCTGACGTTAGAAAGTTTTGAACAGGGATTGTTGGACTATCCCCAGTACACCCGTCCAGCAAATTTTCGCGGCTGGAAAGTTCCAGACGTATTATTATCTGGCAATCATGCCGAAATTGCTAAATGGCGGTTGGAACAACAAATCAAAAGAACCCGCCAGCGCCGTCCGGATTTGCTGAAAGCTTGGGAAGAGAGGAAGCAGTTGAAAGATGAGGAGGTAGGGTGATGGGGTGATTTCGCGCCTTTTTCGACTGACCGTGGGGTAGGGGTGATGGGGAGAATAGGGGAATAACCACTAACTACTCACCACTAACTACTAACTGTTGACTCTTGACTTTTGACCCTTGACCAATCACTAATGACTAATGACTATTGACCATTGACTAAAAAATGAACATTCGTATTGGTAACGGCTACGATATCCATCGACTAGTGAGCGATCGCCCTTTAATTTTAGGCGGTGTTAATATTCCTTATTCTCTGGGTTTGTTGGGGCATAGTGATGCTGATGTCCTCACCCACGCAATCATGGATGCTATGCTTGGAGCGCTATCTTTGGGTGATATCGGACATTACTTCCCCCCCAGCGATCCTCAATGGGCAGGGGCAGATAGTTTGATGTTATTGAGTAAAGTACACCAACTCATTCGAGAAAAAGGTTGGCAAATAGGAAATATTGACTCGGTGGTAGTAGCAGAACGCCCAAAACTGAAACCCCATATTGAAAAAATGCGCGAAAAAATTGCGAGTGTTTTACGATTACAACCCAATCAAGTAGGCATTAAAGCCACTACCAACGAAAAATTAGGTCCTATAGGGCGAGAAGAAGGCATTTGCGCCTACGCAGTTGTTTTGTTAGTAGCTTCTGAGCAGCACGCCCAAAACTAAAGTTTGGTAGTGTGTAGAGACGTGCCCTGTGGCACGTCTGGGTGAGTATGAGAAATTTCTTCGCAGCTTAGACATTTAAATTCACGAAGCACAAACAGCTAAAAAATCACAACTCCCACAGTTGCTGGGTTCATTGCTAAATCAATCTAGAGTTAGCTTTTTGGAGAAAATAAATGAGATTAAAGAAATTTTTATTTGGCTTTTAACTTGCTTGCTAGCAAAGCAAAAATGATTGTATTAAACCTGACGTATTTCAAGGAAGTTTAAATAGGACAATATTAGAAAAACGCATTGTAGACTTAATTTAATTTGAGAGTGCATAATTCATCATGCACGCTTGAATTTTGAACGAGTCAAAATCTTTTTAGGCAGTAATTCTCAGAAATTTTGCAAGCAGGAAATTATCGAAATTTTACAAGATCCTGGTATTCAGTATTTTCATAAAACTCAAAACCTTCTCGGTTGGTGACAAGCTCAGTAAAATTAAGTTTACTACTATCAATTTTGAAATGATGAATTTTGCTAAGATATTCCCCAAAATCAGGCATTTTCGTTTGCTAGCAATTTTGGCTTTGATAGCCTTACTCACCGCGATCGCTTGCAACCCGGCTAACTTTCGAATAAAAGCTGCTCAAGTACCACAGTTGGTATTGAGTATCTTGAGCGACCCTAAAACCTTTAACTATCCTCTGAGCCAAGAATCGCCAAATATTTTTGGTTTGACTTATGAGGGCTTAATCAATCAAAATCCCATCACTGCTGAAGTAGAGCCAGCCCTAGCAGAATCCTGGCAAATATCCGATGACAAATTACGGTTTACTTTTACCTTACGCCCAGGTTTGAAATGGTCTGATGGACATCCTCTCACGGCAGACGATGTAGTATTTACTTACAATGATGTTTACTTTAACGAAGCAATTCCCACAGATGTTAGAGACACTTTTAGAATTGGCGAAAGCCGGAAATTACCTAGTGTCAAGAAACTAGATGAACGCCGAGTAGAATTTACCCTACCAGAACCATTTAGACCTTTTTTGCTAAATACAAGTACTCCGATTTTGCCAGCTCATGCGCTACGCGAATATGTTCAAAAGAAAGATGGAGAAGGAAAGCCGATATTCCTGCAAAAATGGGGCGTCGATACTCCTCCAGAGCAAATAATTGTTAACGGTCCTTACAAGTTAGAGCGTTACGATACTAGTCAGCGCGTGGTGTTTAGGCGCAATCCCTACTACTGGCGCAAAGATCGTCAAGGTCATCATCAACCTTACATTGAACGTATAGTTTGGCAAATAGTAGAATCAACAGACACTGCCTTACTGCAATTTCGTTCTGGCGGGTTAGATTCTATTAGTGTGTCACCAGACTACTTTTCTTTACTAAAGCGGCAAGAAAAACAAGGTAATTTCAAAATCTATGGAAACGAACCGGGAACAGGTACAAACTTTGTTTGCTTCAATCTCAATAAAGGTAAAAGAGATGGAAAACCGCTAGTTAATCCCATCAAATCACGTTGGTTTAATACAGTCGCATTTAGGCAGGCTGTAGCCTATGCCATAGACCGTCAAACAATGATTAACAATACTTTTCGCGGCTTAGGTCAACCGCAAGATTCACCAATTACAGTGCAGAGTCCTTATTACCTTTCGGTTGAAGAAGGATTAAAATCCTACGATTACAATCCACAAAAGGCAAAGCAACTGTTACTAAAAGCAGGATTTAAATACGACAATAGAGGTCAATTACTTGACTCTGAAGGTAATCGCGTCCGTTTCACTTTGCTCACTAATGCTGGCAATAAAATCCGTGAAGCAATAGGTTCGCAAATTAAGCGAGATCTTGCCAAAATCGGTATCACGGTCGATTTTACTCCCATTGCTTGGAATACTTATACAGATAAGCTCTCTAACAGCTTAGACTGGGAAGCTGCGTTGTTGGGTTTAACTGGTGGCTTAGAACCAAATGATGGTGCTAATGTCTGGTCTCCTGAAGGCGGGTTGCATATGTTTAATCAAAAACCCCAACCAGGACAAAAGCCGATTGAAGGTTGGGAAGTAGCACCTTGGGAAGCTNAAATTGGCAAACTTTACATTAAAGCCACACAAGAGTTTGATGAAGCAAAAGTGAAAGCGATTTATGCCCAAACCCAACGAATTGCGCAGGAATATTTACCCTTTATTTATCTAGTTAATCCATACTCAATGGCAGCAGTGCGGAATCGTTTTGAAGGTATTCAATACTCTGCTCTGGGTGGTGCATTCTGGAATATTCACGAAATTAAAGTTACGGATTAGTTAAGTTATTAGTTGGTAGTTGGTGGTTAGTAGGCAATAACAACCAACAATCAACAAGCAACAACCAACAGTTGATAAATGGCCAATGACCGATAACAAAACTTTGCGATCGCTGTTGGAAAGCGTTGCCAACGGCGATATTTCTCCAGACGCAGCACTAAACGAACTCAAACATTTAGCATATGAACCTGTAGGTGAGTTTGCCAAAATCGATCACCATCGCGCTTTCAGAACTGGCTTCCCGGAAGTGATTTGGGGACCAGGCAAAACTCCCACTCAAATTGCTGAAATTATGGAAGTGATGCGCCGCCGCAACCCAGTGGTGATGGCAACTCGCATCGAACCAGCAGTTTATGCTGCGCTGCAACCAAAGGTCAGGGGTTTGCAATACTACGAGTCAGCGCGAATTTGTGCGATCGCTCCTCCCACCATAGAACCACGCTATTCCGGTATAATTGCTATCCTTTCCGCTGGTACTGCTGACTTACCCGTAGCTGAGGAAGCTGCTGTCACAGCAGAACTTTCTGGTTTTCGTGTGCAGCGGCTTTGGGATGTAGGCGTTGCTGGGATTCACCGCTTGTTGAATAATCGCCATGTCATTACTTCAGCATCAGTGTTGATTGTTGTAGCAGGTATGGAAGGCGCTTTACCAAGCGTAGTTGCAGGTTTAGCAGATTGTCCGGTGATTGCCGTTCCTACTAGTATGGGTTATGGTGCAAATTTTGGAGGGCTTGCCCCCCTCTTGACAATGCTTAATTCTTGTGCTGCAGGAGTTGGTGTGGTGAATATCGATAACGGTTTTGGTGCAGCAGTGTTGGCAGGGCAAATTTTGCGAACAGCCGAGAAATTGCGGTTGGCATCGTCTGATTCTTAAGTTACGACGGTGATATAAACCTAATCATGGATCAAAAATGAAATTTTGGGTCACTTTGGCTGCATTTGCCTTGAGCTTTTTGCTGACGGTTTGTATATCGACATAATCAGTAGGGAACAGGGAAGAAAAATGAAGATGTGAAGTGTTTTTCTTACTTCTACCTCCTGCTTTCTGCCTCTTGATTGTTAATTTATTAATTAAAAAACATGAACATTTTTAGCGATTCGATATCCCATTTAGTTTGGCATTTACCAGGGTCTTGGATGGTATTGGCTCAAAGTATTACGGATCCAAACATCATCGGTCAAATGCAAAAAGCTTTTACTCATTTTGTACAGTCCGGCCAAGCTTTAGCCCTATTGATTGGATTAGGAATTGGTTATATGATTCGCAACCTGACAAGCTATGGCTAAAGAATTATGAATAATCCTATCATTCATAATTCATTAGAATTCATCATTTCCCTATCTATGACTGAACAGCAAACTTGGAGTCAGCGGTTTGAATCAGCCCTGCACCCGGCGATCGCTCGCTTTAATGCAAGTATTAATTTTGACATTGAATTAATAGAATATGACCTGACTGGTTCTGTTGCTCATGCCCAGATGTTGGCTAAATGCGGTATCATTTCTGCAGAAGAAGGAGAGCAATTAGTTGCGGGTTTAGAACAAATTCGTCAAGAACATCGACAGGGAAAGTTTAATCCAGGTATTGAAGCAGAAGACGTACATTTTGCCGTTGAGCGTCGCCTCGTGGAAATTATTGGAGATGTAGGTAAAAAACTGCACACAGGACGTTCTCGTAACGACCAGGTAGGTACAGACACGAGACTTTACCTGCGCGACCAAATCCAACAAATTCGCGACCAATTGCGAGAGTTTCAACAAGTTATTTTAGATATTGCCGAAGATAACGTTGAAACTCTCATTCCTGGCTATACTCACCTACAACGCGCCCAACCCCTGAGTTTAGCTCACCATTTGCTAGCATACTTTCAGATGGCACAACGAGATTGGGAACGTTTGGGAGATGTTTATCGCCGAGTGAATATTTCTCCTTTGGGTTGCGGTGCTTTAGCAGGAACTACTTTCCCTATAGATCGCCATTACTCAGCCCAGTTGTTGCATTTTGATAGTGTTTATGCGAATAGCTTGGATGGGGTGAGCGATCGCGATTTTGCGATCGAATTTTTATGTGCTGCTAGCCTAATCATGGTTCATCTCAGCCGCTTTTCAGAAGAAATCATACTCTGGGCGTCTGAAGAATTTGGTTTTGTCACCCTCAAAGATAGCTGTGCTACTGGTTCTAGCATTATGCCCCAAAAGAAAAACCCCGATGTACCAGAATTAGTGCGGGGTAAAACAGGGCGTGTATTTGGTCATCTTCAGGCTTTGTTGGTAGTCATGAAGGGCCTACCTTTGGCATACAACAAAGACTTGCAAGAAGATAAAGAAGGACTGTTTGATAGCGTTAATACTATCAAAGCATGTCTAGAAGCAATGACAATTTTGCTGCGTGAAGGCTTGGAATTTCGTACTCAACGCTTGGCAGAAGCTGTAGAAGAAGACTTTTCCAATGCTACAGATGTAGCAGATTATCTAGCTGCACGAGGTGTACCCTTCCGAGAAGCTTATAATCTTGTAGGTAAAGTAGTAAAAACTAGTATCGCTGCTGGTAAACTTCTTAACGATTTGACCTTGGAGGAGTGGCAACAATTCCATCCAGCCTTTGCAGCAGATATTTATGAAGCAATATCACCTCGCCAAGTGGTTGCAGCCCGCAATAGTTATGGCGGTACAGGCTTCGAACAGGTAAAATCAGCACTGCTGGCTGCTCGCGCTCAAATTAACAAATAAATAAACAAATAGCTATTGGTTAGTGGTTAGTTGATAAGTAGTAAACAACCAACTACTAACTACTAACCACTAACCACTAACAGTGTAAAAGAGTAAATGATTGAGTAGGCAAATTATTCAGCATCAATTGCTGCTGCTGCCTCATCTTCTTCACTCTTGGGCGATCTTTGTTGTAACCTTTTTTGCATCCGTCCTGTTGTAGTCCGTTTACGAAACTTTCGGGCATATGCCTGGTTCCTGTC
>JANZYY010000293.1 GCA_026419705.1 Fischerella sp. | reverse complement strand
CGATAATTTAGATGCAGCAAATGAGCGCGGCAAACAAGCAAGAGAAAGGTGTGTAGAAAAATATAGCCTGGAAGCAATGGCATTGACTCTAAACTCAGTAATTACGCGGTTGTGACTTTCAGGGTGCGCGATTGTAAATTTGGGTTAATTAGGTTTCAGTTTGTATCTGTATTTTCACTGAATACACTCAGAAGATGATTTATTTATAAACTCACTAATTAACTAACTATGCTGTCACTAAGTACAATTGCGAGCTAAATTATCAATGTTTACCAATAAATTCATACCACTACTACTAAGATTTGCTAAACCCTATCCAGGCTGGATTATCCTGACAATCGTACTGGGCTTTTCTGGAGCATTATTTAATGGGGTGGGTACGGCTCTCATAGTACCAGTCATTTTAAAAATTGTCGGACAACAGGTAGATTTAACTGATGCTCCTCCAATTCTGAAAGTGATTTTGTTTCCGTTTGATAATCTGCCAGATAATTATCGCCTTTGGGTAATGTCAGGAGCAATTATATTTGTAATTTTATGCAAAAATTTAGCGAGCTACTCTAGCACGTTGACATCAAGTGTTTTAACGCGTAGGCTTACTTCTGATATCCGGGAAGCCGGCATAAAGTTATTATTAGAAATTGACTTGGATTACTACGCCAAAATGAAAGTTGGCGATTTAATTAATCGTCTTGGTGGCGAAACCGCTCGTGCTGCTAGCGCCATTGGTAGTGCGGTCAAATTAGTAATTCTGGTAATTACTATTTTAGTTTTTGTTGGCTTGTTGTTATCAATTTCTTGGCAGCTAACAATTGTAACGACAATGCTGCTGTCTTTGGTAACTTTAATAAATCAATATGCCATTGCCAAAGCTAGAAGTTTTGGCAAGCAATTATCAGATATTTCCACATCATACTCTGTTTCTGTGCTAGAAACACTGAGTGGAATTCGCTTAGTGAAAGCAACTGGCAATGAAGACAGAGAATATCAAAAAATTAAAAAGCTAATTATTGACCGAGAAAAAGCAGATTTTCAATCTCAGGTTCATTCTGAAGCGATTGGTCCTACCAGTGAAGTAGCTGGTATCACAGCTTTAATATTGATTGTTTTTTTTGCGCGGACATTTTTCGCTGACCAAATAGCTTCTTTATCAGCTGTTATCCTGACATATTTATTAATATTACTGCGACTACTGCCATTTATTTCCCAGCTCAATTCTCTTCGTAGTAGTTTTGCGAATACTGCAGCCAGTATAGATATTGTAGCTGAATTTTTACGGCGTGATAATAAGCCGTTCATGAATCAAGGCAAGCTTTCCTATACTAAGTTAGAAAAGGGAGTACATTTTAATAATATATCCTTTGCCTATCCTAGTAGTGATAAATTGGTGCTAAAAGATGTGAATGTTTACTTGCCACGCGGTACTACTTTAGCTTTAGTTGGTGGTTCTGGTGCAGGTAAATCTACATTGGCAGACTTATTACCACGGTTTTACGATCCGATCTCCGGTTGCATTACCATCGATGGCAAAGATCTGCGTGAATTCGATTTAAAATCGCTGCGAAAAGCGATGGGAATTGTCAGTCAAGACACTTTTCTCTTCAATGATTCAGTGCGGAATAATATTGCTTATAGCAAACCTGACGCTAGTGAAGAGGAAATTATTGCAGCGGCAAAGCGAGGGAATGCTTATGAGTTTATCAGCAAATTACCACAAGGCTTCGATACCTTGATTGGCGATCGCGGTGTCATGTTATCTGGAGGACAAAGACAAAGATTGGCGATCGCTCGTGCATTGCTACAAGATCCGGAAATACTGATCCTTGATGAAGCCACTAGTGCTTTAGATACTGTTTCTGAACGTTTGGTACAAGCTGCAATAGACGATCTCAGTCGCGATCGCACAACTTTAGTAATTGCGCACCGTCTGTCTACAGTCCAAAAAGCCGATCAAATTGCTGTATTAGAGCAAGGGCGTGTGGTAGAAATAGGAACCCATGAAGAACTTTTACGAAAAGGCGGTTTTTACACCCGTTTGTATGCGCTGCAATTTAGCGATCGCGCCGAAACTTCTACTCACCATCAAAGCTTAATTCGCATTTCGCACGAACTTCGCACCCGATTGAACTCTATGATTGGTTTCCTGGGCTTGGTACTTGATGATATGGTAGACAATTCTCAAGAACGGCAGGAACTTATAGAAGAATCCTACAAATCAGCATTTAAAATCTTCAACATTATTGATGTTTTGGAAGATTTTGTCAAACTGCAACAGCGCTTTTCATTAACTTCATTTACTAACTCTAATGGCAATCTCATCAATGAAAAAGTAACTTTTCAACAAATTGCCGAGCAGTTGCAAACACGCCTGAATTCGATGTTAAGTTCTCTCCGTTCTCTCGCCGATAATTTCATAGACAATCCTCAGGAACAAAATGAATTAATCAAGCAAGCCTATTATTCTGCAATTTATCTTTTAGATACGGTAGAGGTATTTGAAGAAAAAGTCAAGTTTTTAGTTAATTCAAATTATTCAGTTTAAGAAAATGGTCACAGCAATTATTGGCATGATTAGCAGCTATCGAGGTCTAGAAAAAAGAATCGATTGGCTGTGGCAACAAACCCCTCATCCATTTGGTATTTGGGGCAATATGCAAATGCAGGCATCTGCACCAAAACCAGATTTTCTGCTGATGTATCAGTTTGATTTTTACCAACCCCCTCAACCAAAAAATTGGTGGAATTGCATTCGTAAACAACAGCAAGCACCAGAAGTAAATATCGAAAATCTGCTGCGAGGTGTAAACAAAGAACGGATTATTTATCTACTCCGCGAACCTCCTTTAGAGGAGATTTTAAACATTACTAAATATAATTATCAACAGGCACAAAAATTTTGTGGCTATGTCTCAGGACCTGATGATTTTGCTCCTACTCCCGACTACATGCCTGCAATTTGGTATCATGGCAACTCATTTCGGGAATTAGATGAAATGCCATCGCCAGAAAAAGTTGCTCCTTGCAGTTGGATTACTTCTGGAATTAACCGCACAGCTAACCATCGTCAGCGTTTAGAGTTTTTGCAATCCTTACAAACCAGTGGAATTAAGTTTGATTTATACGGACGCAATTTACCTGCATGGGCAACAACATCAGGAGAATTAGTCAACAAATGGTATGGAATGGCTCCTTACTATTACAATCTGGCAATTGAAAACTACAGTGACAATAACTGGTATGTCAGTGAAAAATTATGGGATGCTCTCTTAGCATGGTGTCTGCCAATTTACTATGGTGGTCCTGCGGCTGACAAATTATTGCCTCCAGGCAGTTTTTTGCGATTACCCAGCCTGGACGAAAAAGGTATTGCTTATATCCGAGAAGTAACAGCTACTCCTGATGCTTGGTATGCAGCCAAGGATGCGATCAAAGAAGCGCGCCAAATTATTTTACATAAACTAAATCTTTTAAATTGGTTATCAGAATTTGTCGGTCAACACGCATAAATTTATGAATGGAATTTGTACATTAGGCAATGATTGTGTTTACGACCAAATCGTTGCTTTACTCAATAGTATTGATGTTATTTTAGGACCGGAAACACCCGTCTGTATTTATCCTTTTGATGAACAGATAGACAGGCTAGCAGCAGAAGTTGCTAAACGATCCAATGTCTTTATCTACGACGATCGAGACTCAATTGAGCGCTGGGATCGGTTCATGCTAGCAGCAGCACCCGAACGTCTAAATCGTAGAAAATTTCGTCTTTATGGTGCTCATCGCCGTTTTTGTGCTTTTGATGGTCCTTTCGATCGATTTATTTACTTAGATGGCGATACTTTAGTGATGAATTCACTGGCAACAGTGTTTGCAAAACTAGAAGATTATGATTGGGTAGTTTATGATTTTCAATTTACTGATGTTAGCAAAGTCTACAATACCCAATCTCCCAAATTACTAGAAGTTTTTGAGCAAAGCCGCATTGATACTGAAATCTTTTGCTCAGGTTTTTATGCTTCAAAACGAGGAATATTTAACGCAGAACAAAGAGAATGGTTGTTATCTCAATTGCGAAGCGGTGAAGCAGAAATTTTGTACGCAGGTGCTGGTGAACAACCACTGTTGAACTACATGGTGATGCGGTCTGGTCTTTCTAGTTATAACTTTGCTTTGCAATTACCAGAAAATCAAAAAACTGGATGTTCTGCAACTTCAAAACACTTTCAGGAACGAGACCATATTTTATATGACAAGGGAAACCGCCTAACTTACCTGCATTACATAGGCGTTCAGCCTCAAATGATGCACGCGGTCTGTTCTGGAGAAAACATAGATTTTCCCTATCGAGATTTGTTTCTCTACTATCGTTACCTGCATGAACCTGAGAAGCGTCCAGTGTTTAGCACACCTCCAGAAAATTATCAATCTCCAAATCCTAGTTTGCTAAATAGAGCTTTACGAAAATTAAAATTAATTACAAAAGGATAAATTATGCAGCGGGGAATTTATATAGTTGCCAACGATCGCGTTTTAGATAATGCGATCGCACTACTGAACAGCATTCGCCTCTACGATCGACAAGTAAGCGTTATTCTCATTCCATTTAATGATGATTATCACAGAGTTGCAGATATTTTGGGCGATTTACACAATGTACAAATTTTTCCAGACCTAGACTTTGTTGATAGTTTCACCAAGCGCATCGCAGAAATTTTTCCTAGAGATTTCTTATCTCTACCAAACAAGATGCGAAAACTGACAGTATGGTTTGGACCGCTAGATGAATTCATTTATATAGATACGGATATTATTGTTTTTGAAAAAATTGCTGAGAATTTAAATAAACTACTAGAAGTTGATTTTTTCTGCTGCGATTATCACCACAAAAGTGAGGGGTTGCGGAATATTTTTTCTCCGCTTGTCAAAGAAAACCAAATTTTTACAGACGCACAACTTCAGGATGTTTTCAATAGTGGCTTTTGGGGTTCTAAAAAAGGCATAATTACAGAGCAAGTCATGGAAGAAACGTTGCAGGAATGTGCAACGCATAAGCAATATTTTGACTTTTCTTGCGGAGTAACAGATCAGCCTATTCTTAACTATTTAGTTCTCAAACACATTGACAAACGTTGTAACCTCGTCAGACTCTCAGGCGGAGAAGCCGGTAGTTGGGCTGGTTCCCGCCATTTTCAAGAGAAAGACTATGTTCTCTACGATCGCGCTCAGAGGCTGAAATATCTGCATTGGGCTGGTACAGCTATTAAACCTGGTTGTCCTTATTGGAAATTGTGGGAACACTATCGTTATCTCCACGAAGGTAGAGTTCCCTTATTGCAAAAACTATTTCGCCGTTAATTTCCTTTAGAGGTTTGCAATGACAAATGGCATTTACACTTTAGCCAATGATGTCGTTTATGACCAATTGGTTGCGCTACTCAATAGCATAGAAGCCAATGCTGGTAGAGAAATTCCTGTTTGTGTAATTCCCTACGATCGCCGTTTAGATAAGGTACGTGCGGAAATTGCCTCTAGAAAGAATGTTACATTGTTTGAAGATGAAAGCGCGATCGCCTACTGGGAGAACTTTGTTACCCAAGCGTGGAAAACTCATCCTAGAACAGAAAGAGTGTGGCGAGAATGGGGTGTTACAGGAACCTATCGTTTGGCTATGCACCGAAAACTTTGTAGTCTGAATGGTCCCTTTGATAAATTTATTTATTTTGACGCAGATACCTTATTAATGGGTTCTTTAGACTATGTGTATCAAAAATTAGATGATTATGATTGGGTAGCAAATGATTTTCAATATAGATCTGATTTGAAATATATTTTTGATGGTTCACCAGAACTTTTGGGAAAAGTTTTCACTCAAGAACAACTACCCTCTCAAATATTCTGTGCTGGTTGGTTCGCAGCTAAAAAACAAATTTTCACTGAGAGGATGTTAGCCGATTTACTAGAAAAATTAAAGTCTGGTGAGGCGGATGTCATGGCATTAGGAGGTCCCGATCAATCTTTATTTAACTACATGGTTTTGCGTAGTGAAATTAGCTATTATAATTTTGCTTATCATGATGTAGAGCGGGCAACTGGTAATCACTGGTCTTCTAAATTTGATGTGATAGACAACATTTTATACGATCGAGGTCGCCGACTGACATACTTACATTACATGAGTATCGGTTCATCACAATTTACACGTCTATGTAGTGGGGAAGATGTTGATATTCCCTACAGGGATGTGTTTCTATACTATCGGTATTTGCATTCACCAGAAGCGAGACCAAAGACCTTTAATTCTCCTGGTTATCTGACACGTTTGCAAAGGTCTACAAGCAGTTTTTTGAACCGCAAAGCTAAGAGATTTATGTATAAATATCGTATTTTTAAAGAGAAAATCTTGAAATAACTATAATCACTGTATAAATGCCTGAAAAAGGGGACTTATACGATTTCACAAAAACTCTGATACAAATACAGACGGTATAGAGCCTGTCT
>JANZYY010000292.1 GCA_026419705.1 Fischerella sp. | reverse complement strand
GATTCTTGAGCTACTGTTATATTTTGCACTCTTTATTTACTTTCTGCGGGTTTATTCGGTTAGGTGCAAGATCTGAGCTAACGCGATCCCAGAGTTAGTTAACTGTATTGTTAACCAAGGCAATGCAACGATGTAAAATTGGTCGCTTAGAAGTGAAACAGTTTCACCGATGTACAGAAGTAAGAAGTTGCGTACAGTTAGAGGTTTCCAAAGAGGAACTTGAGAATTTGTCATTTGTCATTTCTTCCTCTGCTCTGCGCTCCTCTGCGTAAACCTCAGCGTGACTCTGCGTTTAAAAATAAACCCAAACATTTGGGATGCTCCCTTTAATTCACACGACGTTCATAACCTTGCCAATATTTCTCCCGAATCTTGGCCTTTTGCAATTTACCACTAGGCGTTCTTGGTAAAGATTCTTCAGCAAACTCAACGCTTCTCGGTAACTTAAAATCAGCAATTTTACCCCGGACAAAGTTAATAATATCTAATGCGGTTGCTTTCATTCCTGTTTTTAAAACCACAATCGCTTTGATTGTTTCTCCAAAATCTTCATCTGGAACACCAATGACCGCTACCTCTCTGATGGCTGGATGTTCGTATAAAATATTTTCAATTTCTGCTGGATAGACATTTTCACCACCATAAACAATCATGTCTTTAAGGCGATCGCAAATATAAATGTAACCTTCTTCATCAAAATAACCAGCATCACCAGTATGAATCCAGCCATCTACTAAGGTTTTTGCTGTAGCTTCAGGTAATTTCCAATAACCAATCATATTTGCAGGAGATTTGATACAAACTTCACCCACTTGAAAGCAAGATAGTTCTTTACCTTCGCTGTTGATGATGGCTACCGATACACCAGGAAAGGGTTTACCCGCAGCTTTGAGAATGTTTTTATTTGCAGATGTATGGTCTTTTGCAGGTAAAGAGACAGCACAATTACCAGTTTCCGTCATCCCATATATCTGCACAAAATTACAACCAAATGTGGCGATCGCACTTTTGAGTGATGATTCAGCTATGGGGGAACCGCCATAAATAATGTATTCTAGTGATGAAAAATCTGTTTTTTGACATAATGGTTCATTCAACAGAACTTGAATCATTGCTGGAACCATAAATGTTTTGGTGATGCGATACTTTTCAATCGCTTGGAGAACCTCAACACCGATAAAATTTTCTAAGATAATATTTTCGGCTCCGGCTGCTAAACCACGAATAGCCCACCATAAACTGCCGATATGGAATAAAGATAAGGTTAGCAAACTCTTGTCAGTTGCGTTCCAATTTATCCAGGTTTCGCCTCGTTGAGCAAATTCTTTGGCGATCGCAAAAAAACTATAATGTCCTAGTTGGACACCTTTAGGTCTTCCTGTAGTGCCACTAGTATACATTTGTACGGCTACATCATTGGCTGCAACAGCAAAATTAGGTGGTTGGTCACTATGTCCCTGAGACCAGATATCATAACTCAGGCAATTGCCGTCAATTTCTTCTAAGGCAATAATAGCTTTAACATCATCAATCTCATTTCTAATCGATGCTACTAACTGATAAAATTCCGCCCCGACAAAAAGAATTTCAACATTAGCATCCCTGAGAATATAGCTGATTTCAGCAGCAGCTAATCGCCAATTAATTGGTACAAAAACAACTTTTATTTTGCAGCAAGCGAATAAAATTTCATAGCTCTTAAGTGAATCTTTCGCTAAAAGCACTACTCGCGCAGTTGGTTTAATTCCTTGGGCTAAAAGTGAATTTGCAACTTGGTTACTTCGCTGCTCTAATTGTCTATAAGTAAGCGATTTATCCTTGAATATCAATGCCTTATTGTCTGGAAATTGACGTGCTTGCACACGCGGTAAATCTGCTAACGTTGTTATTTCACTGTTATATATCATCGACATTTCTCAGAAAATTGATCGGGTTCTTTCTTGCAGTCGTAACAAGCTATTTGAACCTATTCCTAGCAGCTGCATAAAGTAAAGATTTTGCTTTTTTGTACTCAGATACGAGACTCAGTTCCGTAAATCGGCTGGAAGAAATTCTGCACTCTCAACTTTCATTTACTGCATTAGTTTATACATATTTTTCGGCTTTAAAAGCCACTTTTGCAGACATAATATCAACTATTTTCTATCTATTTCATGGCATTTTGCTAAAGTTTTTACTACCTATTTTTGTGGTTAAGTCTCATCAATTAACTTGAAATGCATGGAAAGTTTTTATTTTTAAAATAAGCATTGAAGCTTAAGATAATCTAGATTTTAGAGTATTGTCAATCTAAAATCTGTTGACCTCAATAAGTATGAAATACTACATATGAGCTTTTGCTATTTGATTTTTTTCTTCAAATTAACTAGAAGTTAAAAAGTATACTCTCATTAGGTATTGGTTTATTAATTGTTTTCAAGCTTTGATAGGCACAAAAAAATGAAATTACAGTCTCAAAAATTACTAATTATTGTCAGTGTATTTATTGGTGATTAATTTTATATATTTTGATTTTAGCATAGAAGAATTCTGATGTTTGACAATAAGTAAAATTAATCTTAAATGCTTGTTTATCGAGAGTTTTTCAAGCACATCAACCAACTGGTCTTTATTATAAGAATAATTAATAAATAAGTAAATTAAGAAAAATTATGACGATTAAAGTTTGAGTTCTTTGTAGTATAAAATAAGACAAAAAATATAACTCCAACTCCTTGCACCTCCACAGCCATTTTCAAGTCCCTGATTCCCGATCCCTATTTTCAAGCTAGAACGCGAACTACGAAGTTTGACAGTTTGTCATTTGACACTTTTACCACAAAGCCAAACAATTTAGCACATAAACGCTTTAGTTGATTTGCTACTAATAGCTTTAATTTTGTCAACTTTTATTGACAATTTGAGATCGTTATTTTGGCGTGAGGATTAAATGAGGAAACTGTGTCTACTGGGAAATTTTGGACTAGCTGTCATACTTGCCATATTTATAAATTAACAAGCTTTAGCTGTAACAAAAGAAGATCATCAAATTCCCCAACTTTCAGATCTTCAGCTTCCTCATACAAGTGTTAAGGAGTGGCTAGCTCAACAAGAGCAGTCTACTCTTTTAGTAACAGGGATAAAGTTGAATCAGACGGCTAGTGGATTAGAAATCATTTTAGAAACAACTGCATCTGACAAGCTACAAGTCACAACTAAAATAGAAGGTAATAGCTTGATTGCAAATATTCCCAATGCACAATTGCGTTTAGCAAGTGGTAATACCTTCCGTCAAGAAAAGCCAGTTGCGGGAATTACGGAAATAGCAGCGCTCAATCAGGATGCAAATAGTATCCAGATCGCCGTAGTGGGAACAACACAGGCCCCAAAAGTCGAACTATTTGACAGCGATGAAGGTTTAGTTTTAGGGGTGACACCAACAACATCTGAAACTCAACCATCAGCCGATAGCCAAAAACCTGATGAACCAGATATTGAACTGACAGTAACCGCGCAGAAACGCTCAGAAGACGCACAGGATGTACCACTGAGTCTGACGGTGATTTCTCAACAAGAACTCGAAGATGCTCAAATAAATTCTTTCACTGATATCGCCAACAACACACCCAACTTTAGCTTTTTTCCGACATCTTCTGGCGCTGCGGAATTTAACTACTACAGTATGCGGGGTTTGAGCAACTTTAACTTTCTCGCTAGCCAAGATAGTGTAGCCTTCTATATCGATGATGTCCCGTTTGATTACGGTGGCTTTTTAGACTTGGGTTTGATTGATTTACAACGAGTAGAAGTACTGCGAGGTCCGCAAAGTACGCTTTATGGTAGAAGCAGTCCAGGTGGGGTAGTGAATGTCATTTCCCGTCAGCCAACGGATTCCCCTGAAATGCTATTTTCAGCTAGTTACGGCAACTATAATAGCCGGGAAGTGCAACTATCACTTAGCAATGCGGTGATTCCTGACGAGCTTGGGTTTCGCTTTGCTGGAGTCTACAGTGGACGATATGGTTTGGTAGATAATGTCTTTCTCGACCGCACAGTTGGAGAGCGATCGCAACTAGTTGGACGAGCGCAAGTCCTGTGGACACCAACTCCAGAGTGGAATGTCTCATTTAATACTTACGCTAACTATACCGATAGTGGCAATCCTACCTTTGTCCCCCGCAACAGCGACGATCCCTTTAAAAGTGAACAAACAGTTGATGGTCATGCACGAGTTAGTAGCGATACCCAAGCTTTAAAAGTTAACTATGACGGTACAGATTTCCAATTTACCTCAATTACAGCACGGCGCTTTACTAATCAAGATAACTTTTTAGGAGATAACGTCCCTCGGCGCGACTTTCTGCGGCAGATTATCGGTATAAATTCTACAGTCTGGTCACAGGAAATCCGCCTTCAATCCCCGGAAAGTGCTAACCGCTTACGCTGGCTTTTAGGTGGATACTATGAATCTCGCGAATTTAATGTCGTAAATGATACTCTTGAGTACACAGAAACTGGAGCCGCAGCTTTTAGCTTATTTTCCCCAGGACGCGATCGTGTTATTGCAGAACAATTTCGTAATACCTACGCGGTTTTCGGACAGCTAGATTATAAACCAATTGAACCATTGACCCTATTTGCCGGTCTACGCTATGAAGCTTCTAATATCTCCCTAGATCGCCAGCGTGTCTTTGAAATTCTCAATGGTGGAGTCATCCCTAGCAGTCCCAAACTGCGGGGAGCAGCTCAAAAAAGCGATGAATGGATTCCTCGATTTGGTTTGCAATATCAATTCAACCCAAATTTAATGGCCTATGGGACAATCTCCAAAGGTTATCGACCAAGCGGTTTCAACTACCGCGCCGACACGGAAGACACACGCCGATATGGAGAAGAAAAATCTTGGACTTACGAAGTCGGTTTAAAGTCTTCCTGGCTGGACAATCGCTTCACAGCAAACTTGTCGGTATTTTATACCAATGTCGATGGTTATCAAGTTTTACTAACTGATGACTTCGGGTTTTTCCGCAACGTCGCCAATGCTGATGTCAACATCACCGGAGTGGAATTTGAGGTCAAAGCTACTCCTGTGCAGGGACTAGATTTAATTGGCTCGGTTGGCTATGTAGACAGCAGATTCCAAGATTATAGAAATCCATTTACTGGTGCAAATTTTAGTGACAATCGCGTTCCCCTTTCACCAGAATTTACCTACAATTTAGCAGCTCAATATCGTAGTCCGGGTGGAATTTTTGCCCGTTTAGAATTACGGGGTTATGGTACAAATTATTTTGATGATGCCAATCAAATTAAGCAAGATCCATTCGCATTAGTAAATGCTCGTATTGGTTACGAAGGCCCTAATTATGGCATTTATTTATATGCAAATAACTTGTTTGATACTCGCTATATTACTTCTGGATTCTTTTTCCCACCGCCAAATGTGACGGCGGGATTTGGCGATCCGGTAACTTATGGTGTGCAATTCCGTGCGAATCTTTGAAACAAAACCACTTGAAAACAGTTACTCTGCTGGGGATAGGGAGCTTTCTTGGTGTCTTAATGTCTTGGTGGTGAAAAAAATTAACTTTTGAAACACGAAGACACTAAGAGGAAATATAGCTTATTATCTGAGATTGCTTAACAAAACTAAGTTATCGGTATTGGTTTGAAAAAGGCGTTACCCTGCTCTACCTTATGCTTTATAAACTGATTCTGCTTGCTACCCTTTATACTTCTCAGTTCATTCCTACCACATTTTTTATTCAGGCATTACCTATTTTTATGCGACAACAAAATCTGTCGCTGGATGTAATTGGATTTTTGGGTTTTTTAATTCTTCCTTCGGGGTTAAAGTTTCTTTGGTCGCCATTAATTGATCGTTACCGTATAGGGAATTTAGGACATTACCGTAGTTGGATTATTTGTTTTCAATTGTTATTAGCAGCAATTATATTTCTCAGTGCTTTCGTTGATATTCAACATAATTTAACTGGGTTGCTCAGTTGTATGTTTTTGGCGTGTTTATTCTCTGCTAGCCAAGATATTGCTACTGATGCATTGGCGGTAAATTTGCTTGAACCTCAAGAACGAGGATTAGGTAATGCAATTCAAGCTGGGGGAAATTTTTTCGGGGCGATTATTGGCGGCGGTGGGGCGCTGATTCTGTTAGAAAAAGTGGGATGGCGATATAGTCTAATTGCAATGTCGGTTTTCATGCTGCTTAATTTAATACCAACTTTGCTCCATAAAGAACAAGCGATCGCCAAGTCAAAAATTAACAAATCTTATTTTCAAGCATTTGTTCGCTTTTTCTCTCGCCCGAAAATGCTACCGTGGCTTTTCGTCGTTCTACTGTATATGGCGGGTGAAAGTATCACGACTACCATGATTCGTCCGCTTTTGGTAGATAGGGGTTTGTCTTTATCAGACATTGGCTGGTTATTGGGTATAGTTAGCTACAGCGCCCGCATTGCTCTAGCCTTGGTTGCTGGAGTGATAATTACACGCTTGGGACACAGGCGTTCCTTAATT
>JANZYY010000028.1 GCA_026419705.1 Fischerella sp. | reverse complement strand
GGAGCAACTACCTGTGTGCGATCGCTTAACAATAATAGAAATTGTCCTTGAGCTTGAGCTGCACCTTGATTGATATGCATAGATAAATTAAAAGGTTCAGCACCATGAACTAGTTGCACATCAAAAGCAGTAATTTTATTTAAAATCGCTTCTGGAATGTTGTAAGCATCTACTAGGACAATTTCAAAATTTTGATAAGTACTCAACTGGCGAATGCTACGAATGCAATTTTCAATATTGCCCGGAGAAACCCGATCTGCGTTATTGCTTTTAATACTGCGAAAAATGATTATACTAACAAGAGGTTCTCCTATAATATCACGTCGAATTCGATAAAGACCCGGATTATTTGTTTGCTCTACAAACCCTGGATAACAGCTACGTTCTACCATCGCTTGCAGTGCTTTTTGACCTGCAAGATATGCCCAAGGTTTGGCTTGTGCTCCCGATGCTGCAGAGGAGGGTATTATCCGCCAATGATATAATACTTTTGGAATATGGTATATATTTTTGGTTTTTTCGACAACTCGCAAGACGAGGTCATAATCTTGAGAGCCGTTATATTCACTGCGGAAACCACCAATTTCACGGATAATACTAGTTCGATAAACACCTAAATGACAGGTGTACATACAAGAATAGAAATACTCTGGCGACCAGTCTGGTTTAAAAAATGGATCGGAACGTTTACCTTTAATATCTATTTTGTCTTCATCACTATAAATAAAGTCTGCTTCTGGATGTTGATTAATTAGTTTGGCATTTTCAAATAAAGCATCAATTGTTAATTCATCATCATGATCTAAAAGTGCAATATAATCTCCTGTGGCTAATTCTAAAGCAGAGTTGCTTGCAGCAGAAATATGACCATTTTCTGTGCGAAATACAACTTTTATGCGCGGATCAAGTTTGCTATAGGAGGTCAAAATAGGGCGAATGTGTGGTTTGGTAGATGCATCATCTGCAATACAAAGTTCCCAGTCTGGATAAATTTGATTAATTACAGATTCAATAGCTTTTTTTAACCATACTGCATCTATGTTATAGACTGGTATAATTATAGAGAATTTGGGACGTAGTTTCCATTGCTTGATTTGCTCATGAGCAGATAAAATATCCCTTTCATCTAAGCTATGCCTTTTGATCCATTTCTGATAATTCCTCTTTTGCTTCCATTTAAATAAGGAGCGCTGAAATAGGAAAGATAGAAGTTCTACCGTTCCTCGTTTTAGCCATATTTGCTTAAGCTTATGGAATTTTTGTATGTGATTATTTTTGATCACTAGACTTATAACTTATAGAATACGAATTCACGACACTATGCTTTATGCACAAGAGTGCGGGGATGCTTATTTCTGACAAGAGATAACGGCTTACAGATTCTAAATCAGCACGGTCGTGTAAGCCGCGTATGTCTAAATTACTCTTAGTTAGTTAATTCCATGTCTCACTCTCGTCAGTTAATCTCATCGCTCGCTTCACTTTAAACCATGCTTTTCTCATTTTCCAGAATTTGCTGGTTTCCATCGCTTCTACTCTTTGTTTATATCGCTCTAATTCTGCTTGAGAGAATGGTCCAGTTGTACAACCTACAGAATTTACTAAAAGTCTTCTAGTCCAGAAAGGTGCATTCTCTATGTAAGCTCTTAGAACACGATTATGATTTTTGTAGGTGCTTGTGCTTCGGCTAAAACCAGCCTCTGTGTGTCTATACAAAAATAGAAAATCTGGAATAACATCTAGTGTGTATCCTGATATGGTTAATCGAGCCAAAAATTCCCAATCTTCGTAAGAAGTATCCCGATCCTCTTTAAAACCACCAAGGTTAAAAAAAGCTTCTCTCTTGATAATGAAATTGGCATCTCCAAAAATATTTTCATATGCACCAGCCTCTATACAGCCTCCTAATGGCGCATACGAATATGCATATACTTTTGCAAAAGGGCTAATTTCACTGTCAAAGGCTCTAAAGTAACACGTCAGACAATCGGATTGAGAAGATAATATACCTTTGACCATCTTTTCTAACATTTGTGGCTCGGCTGCATTGTCTGCATCCATAAATACAAGATAATCGCCGCTTGATTTACTAGCAGCCAAATTTCTAGTGTTACCAATACCTCCATTTTCTTTTTCTACAAACAGCCAATTTTTGTGCTGATATTTTTCTTTCATCTCTGCAAAGACACGGCGAGAAAAATCATCAGTAGAACCATCATTGACAACAACTGCTTCAAAGTTTTTGTAAGTTTGCTTCTCCAAGGATTTAAGTAAATCTGGTAAATATTCACCATAGTTATAGTAAGGTATACACACAGATACCAACGGCTGCTGATTAGAACTACTGAAATTAGCCCAACTTATCTTGGAGACATCAGTACATGCGACAGTTTTACAAAATTCCTTCCACAAAAACTTACTATTCTCTGAAGAATACTTACTAGTAATGGGGTTAAGACCGTGGGTAATACATTCCTCAATCTTACTTGCTAAGTTTTTCGGTGTAGGAGTGAAAAGCCTTGATTCATCACCGAATATCTCTGGTATACCTCCAGTTTTAGCAGCAATGACGTTAAGGTTAAGTTCAACACATTCCAACACGGTGTATGGTAAATTATCAACTAAAGAGGGTATCACTACCAAAGCAGAGGAATTTTTCACCAGGAAATCCAAAGCTTGGGAATGAGACATCTCATTCAAAATCGAATACTCATAAACATCTGAATATTTTTTGAGACACTTTTTAATCGCCTGCTCAGGTGAACCGTAACTAGTCAACCCATTTTTACCTAAAAAACTGACTTTCAAAGTTTTTTTAGACTCCTGAAGTTGAGGAGCTAATAACTGTAAAGAATGAAGGAATAACTCGAATCCTTTTCTGGTTTCTAAACGACCAAAAAAGATGATATGTTCTCCTGTAAAGGACGTTTTAACTGGATTTTGAGTGCTTTCGAATAAGTAAGGTAAAACTACGCGATTATTACTTAAAGTCCAGCCATGTGCCTCAGCCCATTTAAACATATATTCGCTAGGGCTGATCGCATAGTCTGCATACTGCATGCAGTACCTTTCCATGTAATCTAATGTCAAATCATCTAATCTGTAACATGGAAACAACTGCATACCTTCCCGAATCCATTCGGTGGAACTATGGGTCATGCAAGTGATGATAGTGTTATGAAGCGCTTGACCTGTCCGTTTTGCCTGAATAGAAACAAAACCATTTGCGTGCCAGTCTTGGAAGTAACAAATATCAAAGTCTTGTCCCTTCAACCAATTATAAATGCGTTGAGAACGTAATAAAAACCAGCGTCCACCACGCATCTCACCATTAAACATTAATGGCAGTTCAGATTCATGAATGAATTGGATATTAAACTTAGACTTATAGTGCTGACGCCAAAACCTAATATTTTCAACTTCTATAGAACCAGTATGTACGACCGTGACATCTTGACCCATCTGTTCGACTAAAAATCTAGCTAAATAGAAACAGTGTGTACCAATACCTCCATTTTTCACAGGACCAACGATATCAGGGGTTATAATACAAGCTTTGTAACGGCGCATATAATTCTCTTTGGGTCTAGTTTTGTGGGTTGAGATTTTGAATTTGATTAAATGTTTTGAGAGCAGCTTCTATTACCTGGTCAGTGTTGTAGTAACGATATGCTGCTAAACGTCCAACAAAAAATACTCTATTTATAGACTGCTCTAGCATTGCTAATTCTTCGTATTTTTTGTATAAAGCAGCATTTTCGGGAGCGGGTACGGGATAGTATGGATCTCCCGAGCTTTTAGAATACTCGTAGGATATGACTGTATTCCAGCATTTCTGCTTGGTAACATGCTTGATTTCTACAGTACGGGTATAGTCGAAATCGTTAGGGTAGTTAATTTGAACACATGGTTGTTTGTACTCCTGATAATATTCTTTAAATTCAAAATCCAATGACCGCCAAGGAAGCTTCCCTAGCTTGTAATCAAAGTACTCATCTATAGGACCTGTATAGACTGTTGCTATGCGTGGTTTCACAAATGGTTTTATCTGTTTGTAATCAGTTTGCAGCATAACCGAAATATTCGGATGCTCTATCATTTTCTGAAACATGGCAGTAAAACCCTGACTGGGAGTTACTTGGTATTTATAATCGCTATAACGACTATCCTTGTTAAAACGCACAGGAATTCTACCGCAAACACTAGCATCCAAATCTTTTGGATGGCGTTCCCACTGCTTCAAGGTATAGCCTAAATAAAATGCTTCATATAATTCACGACCTACCTTACTCAGAACATACTCTTCTGAGTTTTGCGGAAATTCTATTTTTTCTCTGACATTTTCTATAAGTTCCTTTGCTTCTTTAACAGAGAGTTTAAGGTTGTAAAATTTTTCAAGTGTTTCCAGATTAATGGGAAAATTAAATAACTCACCTCGAGAATAACTTTTGACAAAATAATCACCTGGTATCCAATCTGTAAACTTGGATAAGTATTCAAAAATTTCTTTGTTATTTGTTCTAAAATAATGAGGGCCATATCTATGAATCATTACACCTGATTTGTGATAACAATCGTAACAATTACCAGCTATATGATTGCGTTTTTCGATAATCAAAACTTTCCAACCTTGCTGATTAGCTGCTCGTTCAGCGATTGTGCATCCAACCGGACCTGCTCCACAAATAACTAGGTCAAAATGATTCATTTTTTCACCTTATATATAGTTAATTTACAACCCCTCAAACCTTTTACTTCAAGTTCTATTGCTCCCGCTCTGCAAAAATAACTTGTTCTTTGTCCAAGACAAATTAGATAAAAAATTATCTACCTGTACAAAGGGTTAGTAATAATTTCATGACATAACTGTCATGCTGTAATTAAAAGTTTCCTCCTCCTGTTACAAATTCTAAATAGTAATCTACGGCTTGACTTGCATCTCCAATAAATCGAATCTTTCCCTTGTCTAACCATATTGCTTGGTTACAAGACTGTTTGATAAACTCTAAATCATGCGATACCACTAAAATAGTTGCGTTTCCATTCCAAAATTTATCTATTCTTTGCTTACACTTGTTTTTAAAGCTTTCGTCTCCTACCGATAAAACTTCATCTAAGATCAAAATGTCTGGTTGCACATCAGTAGCAATGGCAAACCCCAACCGCGCTACCATACCCGAAGACAGTCCTTTTACGGGAACCAATGCATAATCTTCTAACTCAGCAAATTCCAAAATTTCTCGCACCCTGGTTCGCATTTGTGCTCTAGAAAACCCTAGGAGCACACCATATAGCAAAATATTGTCCTTGACTGAAATCTCCGGATCGAATCCTGCTCCGAGTTCAATTAATGGAGCGATTTGACCACGTACTCGTACTGTTCCGCTAGTAGGTTGAAGAATACCACAAATCACCTTTAACAAAGTGGATTTACCAGATCCATTTGCTCCAATAATTCCTACTTTTTCACCAGACTTGACTACTAAATCAATTTGGTCAAGTACCATTTTCTTGGCTGGCTTACGATATTTACCTTCTAAGATTGATAATATGGTTTTCTTAAGATCGTAAGAAAACTCCTCTTGTGTTCTTCGCCATAGCGAAACCCGATCTAAGCGAATAACTTCCGTCATTTACAGCAAATCCATAAATTGAGGACGCCACCACTGAAAACAAACCCATCCCAGCGTCACAATAACTATTCCACTTAGCAATGCACCTCCTATTAAGGTTAGATTTGGTAAGCCTTCTGACAACGCAATCTGACGAAAGCTTTCAATAATTGGTGACAATGGGTTAATTCCTAGATAAGGCTTGACAGAGTCCGGCACAATTGCTGCTGGATAAAATATGGGGCTGCTCAGCCACAATACAAATACGATTAACTCATAAAAATAAGGTAAATCTCTAAAAAAGACGTATGAAGCACTGATAAAAAGACCTAAACCTGTGCAAACTAAAATCAAAGCAAACAATGGTAAAAAAAGAGCTAATACATTTAGCAAACTTTTAGACTTAACTAAAGTTATGACTGCCAGAAGAGGAAATACACCAATAGCAAATTGAAATAAATTTGCTGTAATCATGGATATAGGGAAAATACTAACTGGCAGACTAATCTTATTTAATAAAGAACCATTATTAACTACACTACTTAATGCCTGGGTGGTTGATGCAGAGAAAAAATTAATGACTACCAATCCAGTAAACGCAGCTAGAACGTAGTTAGTAATTGAATTCTCATAATAAGAGGCAAAAGTTGTCCCAAAAATCGCAGTGTATAATCCTGTCATTATCAACGGGTTCAACAACGACCAATACACGCCTAAAAATGACCCCCGATAACGCACCTTTAAATTCCGCGATACTAGGACTTGCAGTAATTCCGAATAACGACACCATTGCTGCCATTGTAAGCTAGCCTTCTGCTTTAAAATTCGCCACTTTGAGCTAGCTTCTTGTCTGAAATTCTCAAAAGAGTAAATATCCTTGCAAGTTTGATGAGTTTGGTAGCCAACTATCAGCAAACCGAAGGTACCAACGATGATTCTCAAAAAGCGCAGCCAAGTTGCATTTATGTAATTAAAATAACCTACCATCCCCAGCATGAAAGCTAAGGCTATCAATATATTTCCAATTGCTAATGGCAAATTACCTTTTTGCTTCTGAGCTACTGCTTTTGGCTTTAGCAAGGCACTACCTGTGTAAGCTAAAAAAGCATACAACAGTATGGCTATCCCCAAAGTTAGACCGATCGCTGGTGTTAACATTAACCTAGGCTGATACAAGGTTTAAAAGTTTGCGTTTGCACACTTATAAGCAAAATCATGACGGACTACTATTACCACAAGGGTTTTTAATAGCCATAAACCAATGGTAGGAGTTGTTTCTCTACAACCGCCCAATACCCACCTCGATCCCTAACTGAGTTATGAATTAACTGCAACAAGCGGTTCAGCAATAACCACAAATCGTCTCGAGCAAAATCTTTGTAGCAGGCTTCTAAATCTCGCCACACGAACAATTCTGGCATGTCGTGCTTTACCCACCACTGCTCGTTGATTAGCAACCAGTATCTCTTCTTGCCTGGCTCCCAGATGGTTCTTCGCATTATTCGCAACAATTCTTGCTTCCTCACTCACTACCTACACACCTAATTTCTTTCAAAGAAGTTAACTGGCTATGAAAGTTCCCGTTTTATTTTTTTGAAATTAATTGCTACTGCAATTTAGCGGTAAAAATTTGGAAGTAATTATACCATGAATCGTTGTTGGCAATGCAATATGTTGCCTTAATCTTTATTTGGAATCGAATGTATCTATATTTACAGCGATCGCCATTCTCACAGTCGGCACAAGGTTGACATTAAGTAATGGTAACCAATGTAACTATTGACCAATCCATATGTAGTAGAGCATCAAGATTGATTTGCTTGTCTTCTTTGTCTGGCTGATTCAATTTCCTTGGACTTTCTTAGAGTTAAGGATGTGGCTAAATGCAAATTTTGTTTTGCTGCATGGTCGGGTTGACATTGAGACTGAACCAGAAATCAAAGACTTTGCATTGCGCGATCGCATGTTTTTCCTTCACAGTGAGAGCATCAGCAATTTTCAATTTATTAATTTGAATATCCGGGTATTCATAACTTTTCATGAAGTGTATAATGACTCTCTTTGGAAGGATATTTGGAAATTAAAATAAATACTTATGACAAAAAATACATTGAATCCAGTGTATATTTTGGGTGCCGGACCGGCTGGATTAGCTGCAGCTTATATATTGACTCAGCTAGGTAAGTCAGTGGTAGTCGTAGAAAGAGAAAATAGTGTTGGCGGGCTGGCAAAGAGTATTGAATACAAAGGATTTATTTTAGACTATGGTCCTCACCGTTTTTACACCAAAATCGCTCCTGTACTCAAACTGTGGAATGAGGTACTAGGTGATGAACAAGTTACAGTCAATCGTCTCACAAGAATTTACTATGCTGGTAAATATTTTAGTTATCCTTTAAAGGCTTTTGAAACTTTATTTGCCCTTGGTTTGGTTGAAAGTACTAGAATTATTGCTTCTTACATTATTGCAAGGCTGTTCCAGAAACATCAACCACAAAATTTTGCGGAATGGGTTACTGCTAAATTCGGTAAACGCTTATTTCAAATATTCTTTGAAGGGTACACAGAAAAGCTTTGGGGTATATCCTGTACGGAAATCAGTGCTGATTGGGCATCTCAACGCATTAAAGGTTTATCTCTCCTCAAAGCCATTAAAAATGCACTTTTGGGAAATGATGGTAAAGTTAAAAATCTCATCGATCAGTTTCAATTTCCCCGTTTAGGCTCAGGGCAATTGTATGAAAAGATCGGCGACTATCTCCGCAGCCAAAACCAGACTATTCTGCTGAATACAGAAGTTGTAAAAGTCCATCATCATAACTTCCAAGTTACAAATATCACATTAAAAAACCGTCAAACCGGTGAAGAATCAACAGTTGATTGTAGTGGCGTCATTTCTTCGATTCCCCTGAGTTTATTAATCAGTAAAATGATTTCACCGGAGCCAGATAAGGAAGTTGTCCGTGCGGCACGTTCTCTCAAGTTTCGTAATACAATACTTGTTTACTTAATTGTCGAAGGCAATCAATTATTTCCTGATAATTGGCTTTACATTAACGATCCAACTGTGCAGGTAGGCAGGGTAACCAACTTTGCCAACTGGTCGCCAGAAATGCTGCCAAATCACCATCAAACACCACTGTGCTGTGAATATTGGTGTAACTATGATGACACTATATGGCAACAACCAGAAGCAGATTTGTTGATGCTAGCAGAACAAGAATTAAAAAAAATTAGGCTCTTGCATAATCAAAAAATCTCAGGAGGATTTGTTGTCAGACTGCCAAGAACTTACCCCGTTTATGCTGGAGACTACAAAGCTGCATTATCAACAATTCAATCATATCTTCAGCAATTTCAAAACCTGCAACTTGTAGGTAGATATGGCGCATTCAAATACAACAACCAAGACCATAGCCTATTAATGGGTATCTTAGCTGCCGAAAACGTATTATCTCCTGGTAAGCATAATCTCTGGGAGGTTAATTCTGATAGTGAGTATGTGGAAGAAGCCAGTGCTGATACTGCTACTACAGCAGCAAAATCAAATCGGGTTTCCCGACGCCGACAAGCAATATACTTACTACAACAACTAGTTGGCTACATTTTTACAGGTGGTACAGCAACAATTGTTGATGTTTTAATTTTTTCAATCTTGACAAAATCGGGGTTATGGTATGTTTCTGCTTTGTGTATTAGTTACTTTCTTGGTTTAAGTACAAATTTCTGGTTGAGTCGCCGCTTTGTTTTCGGCGTCTACTGGAAAAATTGGTTAATCCAATATGCCGTTTTTGCCACAGTTGCTCTCAACAGTTTGTTGGCTAATTTGGGACTTTTGCAACTGCTAGTTAATGATTTAAATTGGGATGCTACAGCTGGACGTCTGGTAAGTGCTGCTTGTGTCGCTTTCTTAAGTTTTGCAGGACATAAGTTGTATTCCTTTGCAGATAAAAATTATTTTGAAAGTCAACTGAAAGAATAATGCTACTTACAACAGATTCTATTGCAACCATGAATAAAATCAAAATTAATTTCCATTTACACACTTGTGAATATGAGAGCTAAACTACGTCATCTGTTTGACTAGTTTTCAGTAATACTATGAATAAAACATGGCTTAAGATTGGTGTAGCAATATTGTCTTTACAATTGCTACTCTTCATAATTTATATGGCATCTCGTTATCTCACTGCTGAAATGCCATTAGTTTTTTGGGATGCTTTGGGATATTATTTGGATGCCAAAAATATATTCCAGCATTCAGGCTTAGAAGCTTTAAAGTCTCTGCAAAATTCAGGTCGCCCTGTTTTTGCTTGGTTTAGTCTTGCTTTAATAAAAATTACTGGTTTAAGTTTAAATTATCAACTATTAAGTGGCATCAATACATGTTTTTATCATGTCATTTTAGTAGCTTCTATCTACTATATACTAGCATCAACAAAAGCTAATATTTTAATTATTATTACGGCTATATCCACATTGTACTCAATGCCAATTTTTTTTAATCTTTCAGCAACTTTACTTGGAGATGTTGCAGTAGCATCATGGATAATGCTGTTTTCGGCTTGCTTAGTAGCAATTCAGAAGCCTTCACATCGTTTATTAAAAGCATTTATCTTGGGTGCAATTACTGCATTGGGTTTTCAGACAAAACCAATCTTCATTCTATATCTGGTTTCATCTCTGATTTGTTTTGCAGTTACAAATATTAGTTATGCCATTCTTTTTCAGAAAGTAGCATATATATTTTCTTATAGATTTTTACTGGTATTAGCATCATTCTGTATATCTTTCTGCTCATTATTATATTTAATATTTCCATTAAATCTACCCAAATTAATATTGGATTTATCGTATAATAATGAAGTTTTAGGATATTGGGTGACGGAAGCTGGTATTTTCAATTCCTATTTGTGGTTTCCCAAAGTTTTCTTGAATGAAATTGCAATACTACCAGCATTAATTTTGGGCTTGAGTCTTTTAGGACAACCAATCATCATTATGAAAAGCTTTCCCGTTCTTCGAAATATTGGAAATATTTTCAAAGCGTTATTAAATATAGGTAAATTTGTTCTACATAAAAATCTAATATCATTTATATTTCTATCATTTATAATTCTCACCGCTTACGTATCTTTGTTTGTCAAATCAAAAGATGCTAGGGTGTTATTTTTCTTGCTGCCAATGTCAATTACTTTATCGTTCTGTGCATTTGACTGGCTAAGTAAGCTATCTAAATTAAACCGGAAATTCTCAATATTTTTATTAGTATCAATTTTAGTGTCTAATTTTAGTAATGTAGCAAGTTGGTCACCTACTATTCTATCTGGCTCGTCTCTGCAAATATTTAATAACTATTTAAATATCGCAAATCTCAGATTATCCAATCGCAGTGCTGAAGTTAATAATGTCGATACATATGAAAAGCTTGGTATTGAAAATGTTTTAAATTTTATAGAAAAAGATTGTCAACCTGCATGCCTGACTAAAGCATCTGTAGTATTCATTCCTCATGGTAACTTTAGATACAACGATAGTGTTTTTTGGTCATTTCATCATATCAAGAATAACATTTCGATTGACTCTCAAGCTATTAATCCAACTCTTAATTTCACCACAAGTATGTTTAATTTTGGTGGTTGGGGAGCAGAGGGTGGTATTCCCAAAAGTTTCTTTACAGCCAATTATATAATACTAGTAAAAAATAATTTAGCAACAGGTAATTTGGCAGGAAATACAGAAGTTTATAACAAAACACTGGCAGAACAACTATCAGCAGAAAAGCCAGAATTTCTTGATGGTTTAGTGCCAGTATATGAAACTATTAATAAAAGAAAAGATAAAATCATTGTTTATAAGCGTCAAAATTTACCTAGCGCAAACAGTTTTGTCGAGATCGTCCGGTATTTATCTTTAAGAGATCCAAATAATATTTGGAATGCTCCTTTTATCTATGCTGCTTTGCAGATTGACCCTCAGTTATCAGAATTAAGACAGCAACTTCAGCAAATGTCAGAATTAATCAAATCAGTCAAGTACCGCTATGGCACTCCTCAACAAGAAGAAAAAATTCGAGTTCTGCTCAAAGATTCAAATGATGTTACCAAACACAAAGACGTTAAATATCCTGGATTTTTGACAAAATTTTAAGCGGTAAGGCACCAGAATATCAAACAGAAACGCAGGAAGCGTGCTATAGCTCAGCATAACTACTCATACTAGTATTTCTCTGAACTTACGAATCTCCAATGCTTGACAATCCTGACGATGTCATAATTTTCCTAATCTAGGAGCCGTAAGAATTCCGAGAAAGACCCGGATTCGGCTACACTAATTTTTGGTTAATTGCATTGTGAGTCGGCATGGAAATCGGACAAAAAGTCAAAGTTTATCGTTTGCGCGATCGCGTATCAGCCCCCGTAGTCCAAAGGTTAGGGCAAATCGGTACCATTGAAGCCTTCAAAATGACTGATGGTAGTGGTGTTGGTGTTGTTGTCAAGTTTGATGATGATTTTGCCACCTGGTTTTTTGAGGATGAACTCAAAGTAGTACAGTAGGTACAAACCAGTCACCAGCAGTTGTATCCGCTGAGTGCTGAACTTCAAAAAGCAGCAACCAAAATAAGCCGAGTGCTAAGTTGGAGTTGAAAAACCAGCGGTAAAAATTAGGAATCAAGTAATGGCCCTGATATTGACATTTTTGGGCAAAAGCGGCACTCCTCGCACAAAAGTGGCGATCGCCGCTGCCAAATTATTGGCAAGCCAAGGAAAGCGCGTACTTCTAGCTGGAAGTGCAGAACCACCAACACTGCAAATTTTGTTGGGTGTCCCGATCGGTTCTGACCCCCAAGAAATAGCTGCTAATCTACAAGTCGTCCAGTTTCAAACATCTGTACTATTAGAACGTAGCTGGGAGGATGTGAAAAAACTGGAAGCGCAATATTTTAAAACGCCCATCCTCAAAGATGTTTATGGTCAAGAACTATCCGTCTTACCTGGGATGGACAGCGCTCTGGTTCTGAATGCCATTCGCGAGTATTACGAAAGCGGCAAATATGACGCAATCGTCTACGATGGCAGTGGCGACACTACCACTTTGCGAATGTTGGGAATGCCAGAGTCCCTAAGTTGGTATGTGCGGAGATTTCGGCAATTGTTTGTTAACTCCGATTTCGGCAAGGCAATTTCCGAATCACCTTTGATTCAACCTTTAATCAGCACTTTTTTCAACGTCAACTGGACAGCAGATAACTTTGCCCAACCCACCAACCAAGTCAACAATTTCCTGGACAAGGGTAAAGCCGCCCTTGCCGATCCCAGACATGTTGCCGCTTTCCTGGTGACAACCCCCGATCCGATTGAAGTTGCTTGTGCCCGTTACCTTTGGGGTAGCGCCCAACAGGTTGGTTTAACCGTAGGTGGCGTTATCCTTGTATCTTCTGACATTAATATTCGTATCTCAGAAGAATTCACTCCCTTACCTGTGAGTGTCGTTCCAGACATCAAAGCCGAAGACTGGCAAACGCTGATGGATGCCCTACCCAACTTTACAGCACAAGCAGTACAAGCTCCCAAACCAATTGAAATCGATATTCACGAACGCAAGGTAAGTTTATTTTTGCCTGGATTTGACAAGAAACAAGTCAAACTCACCCAGTACGGTCCAGAAGTCACAATAGAGGCAGGAGACCAAAGACGGAATATTTTCCTACCTCCCGCCTTGAGTGGCAGACCCGTTGCTGGTGCAAAGTTTCAAAATAATTATTTGATCATCTCTTTTTAGGAAATGGAAATCGGTAATCGCTAATGGGTAGGAGGGACTAAAGACTGGGTACTGGCTACTAGGGTTAAACTCTCCCAATAATTAGGGGGATTTAGGGGGTTCCCAAAAGCTGGGATAGCTGAAGGAGTAGTTTGAAAACAGACCCTAGTGGTCTGGCAATCTAACTCTCAAGGGTAAAGTAACAAACCACATAGACGCGACAGCGGTGAGTCAGTCCGCTCCCACAGCGTGTTTCCATGGCGCTCCGGATGCGGACGCGACCTCGGCACCCGCGCCTCCCCGGAGGGTAGGACACAAACAAAGAAGTTCACAAAGAATTGTCCAAATTGGTTTACCCAGCTGGCGTTGACTTGCCAGACCACTAGGGACTGGAGAAGAACAATAACAAGCTCTTTCCCAATCACCAATCGCCAATCATCAATTACCAATTACCAATTAGCAAGTACGTTTTATGTCAGACTCAACTCCGATAACTCCGAATTCCAATACACCTGATGCACTGGAGTCAGTAGCACCAACTGAGGAAGCAGCTACTATTACTCGCAGTGCTAAAACCAGACAAATTTTAGGTATGAAAGGTGCTGCATCTGGAGAAACCTCAGTTTGGAAAATCCGCTTGCAGCTAATGAAGCCGATCACCTGGATTCCCCTGATGTGGGGTGTAATTTGCGGTGCGGCTTCTTCTGGAGAGTACACCTGGACGCTAGAAAATGTTTTGAAGTCTTTGTTGTGTATGTTGCTGGCTGGACCGGTGATGGCGGGTTACACCCAAACCATGAATGAATACTACGATCGCGAAATTGACGCCATCAATGAACCCTACCGTCCCATTCCCTCAGGGGCGATTTCCTTACCCCAGGTAGTCACCCAGATTATAGTATTGCTTTTGGCTGGAATTGCCATCGCATTTACTTTGGATGTTTGGGCAGGTCATGAATTTCCTACCATCACAGTTATCGCCTTAGTAGGTGGCTTGATTGCCTACATTTATTCCGCCCCTCCCCTGAAGCTAAAACAAAATGGTTGGTTGGGCGGTTATGCGCTTGGTGCTAGTTACATTGCCTTTCCTTGGTGTACCGGCCATGCTTTGTTTGGCGAACTGAATTGGAAGATTGTAGTTTTCACTGCAATTTACAGCTTGGCTGGGTTGGGTATTGCCGTTGTCAATGACTTTAAAAGTATAGAAGGCGATCGCAAATTCGGATTAAAGTCATTACCCGTCATGTTTGGTGCCAATAATGCCGCTTGGATTTGTGTAGTATTGATTGATGTTTTTCAAGCGGCGATCGCTGCTTATTTAGTCTACATCCATGAGAATTTTTACGCAGCAATTCTGGCATTATTAATCATCCCACAAATCACCTTTCAAGATATGTATTTCCTGCGTGACCCTATGAACAATGATGTCAAATATCAAGCCAGCGCCCAGCCTTTCCTAGTTTTGGGAATGCTTGTTGCTGGTTTGGCGATCGGTCATGCTGGCATATAAATCACGCTTTTGTTATCTCTGTAGTCAGAGGTCATAAGTGAGGCACGAGAAGTTAAGATCGCTAGTAACTTCTCGATCCTCACTCCCAGTTTTGATAAATCTTTCCAAGAGTTGCCGTGTTGCAAATACTGTCTTTTTTCATTTATACAATTCAACAGCTTTTAGTGCCGATTTGCTTTGTCAGCGCTTGGATGTTAATGATTCTGGTTGCGTGGAGTTTGTGGACAGCAACACGCGACAGCCTTAAAATCGCTCAAAAAATGCATCAAATTCCCTGCGCCAGCTGCCAATATTTTACCGACGATCATCGTCTCAAATGCACAGTTCATCCCTCTATTGCCAATACAGAAGAGGCAATAAATTGTATAGACTATCAAGCTAAGACCAATGCGATGTTTTATTAGGGATGTTAGTGGTTGGTGGTTAGTGGTTAGTGGTTGGTGGTTGGTGGTTGGTAATTGCTTATTAGTAATTAGTGATAGCCTATTACTCATTCTCCATTGTCCCTAATTCCCTCTGGCTATAGGTGAGATCGTTATTCCCTACTAACTACTAACCACTATCTACTAACCATTTTCCATTTCCAGCAATACCTTTAACACACCTTTTGTCTGGGCGTGGGCGAAAGCTGCTAGTCCTTCCGAAAGGGGATAACGAGCATGAATCAGGGGTTGTACATCCACTTTCCCTTCTGCTAGCAGTGCTAATGCAGGTGGAAACGGACCGCAGCGCGAACCAACAAGAGCAATTTCATCTACTACCAACGAGGAAGCATCTAGACTCAGCTTGCCAGCATAGGTACTTTTGAGTACTAGTGTACCGCGAGGACGCAAAGCATAGCGGGCGATCGCAAATCCTTGGGCATTACCCGTACACTCTACTGAAATATCAAAGGTTCGATTTGTCACCGCATCGGCGAAGCCTGTTTTGATACCCCGTGCCTCTAAGTTAGCCAATTTATCGCGATGGCGACCTATTACCAAAAGGTCACAGCCTGTCAAAGCCAGTGTTTGCGCTACTAATTGCCCCAATTTGCCATCCCCAACCACCAATACTCGGTCATCTGGACGCAACGTCACTTGCTGTTGAATTTCCAGTGCTGCGGCTACAGGTTCGGTAAATGTAGCTACTTCAGTGGAAACATGTTCTGGGACGGGATGCAGATTTTCTACAGGCAAACAAAGATAGTCGGCAAAAGCGCCATTGCGGTTGACAATGCCAAGTACAGTGCGGTTTTCGCAGTGAGTAGAGTTTCCGCTGCGACAAAAGCGACATTGTCCGCAAACAGCATTGATTTCTCCGACAACGCGGCGTTTAAGTAGGTGTAGTGGACCTTGTTCAACAACGCCGACAAATTCATGTCCTAAAATGCCATTGTAGGGATAATAGCCTCTGGTAAGTTCCAAGTCAGTGTTGCAAATACCAGCACATAAAACTCGTACTAAAGCTTCTCCCGATGGTGGTTCGGGAATGGGGATATCGGTACGTAATTGCAGTTGCTTGTTTTCCAGCCAGAGTCCTTTCATTCAAACCTCCGAGAAACCGCATCCCTTTACACCGCCAGGGATAGGAGTGTAAATTTTGCTTTAGCTAATTAGAAAGCTACGTCCCCTTGTGGGTGTGGAAGTTGACGTTAAAAATTGCGTGAAAAAAAATGGCACCCTTTATTCCCAGCAAGCTACCATCATACGCGAAAATACTAGCAAATGAGCGGCAAAGCTTCCCAACAAAAAAACTATTTTTTTACTTTTTGCCTTTCACCTTTTATCTTCTTCTATTGACATTGCCTGCTTTTGCCGAAACAGTTAGAAATTCTTGTCCTCCCAAATTAGTCGTAACTGCACCGCCTGCTAATTTAGATACTATTTTTCCAGAGTGGGATAAAACCTGTGGGAAACCAGAGAATTTTATTTATAGCCTCCAACAGATGTTACTGGAACTAGCAAAAGCGGATGTAGTGTATCTGGGGGAGACTCACGACAGTTCCATCGATCACCAAAACCAACTCAAAATTATTCAGGAACTCTACCAACGTAATCCGAAAATGGCGATCGCCATGGAAATGTTCCAGCGTCCCTATCAAGGTGTTGTCGATCGATATTTGGCAGGTAAACTCACCGAACAAGAACTCAAACAGAAAAGCGAGTACGAAAAACGCTGGGGTTTTCCTTGGGAAAACTACGCCCCGATCCTCCGCTTTGCCAAAGCAAAACAACTACCCATCTTAGCATTAAATACTCCCTCGGAAATTACTCGTCAAGTTGCCCGTCAAGGCTTAGAAAGCCTCACACCATCACAGAGACAATTTATTCCTCCCTTTGCAGAAATTCGTACCGATAACGAAAAGTATCGACAATTAGCGCTACAAGCCTTTCAACAGCATCAAGACGCAGGTTACGGTAATACTGCTGATGCAGAACGCTTTTTTTTGGTGCAGGTACTGTGGGATGAAACAATGGCAGAGGGCATTGCCAAGTTCGTCAAAGCTAACCCAGATTATCAAGTAGTAGTATTAGCTGGACAAGGACATATTATCTACGGTTACGGAATTCCCAGCCGCGTTAAACGTCGTCTACAAGGTAAAAAGTTAATTCAGCGTTCGGTTTTACTCAGCCCTCCAGAAGAAGCTACAGCAGGTAAAGAAACTAAGGCGGCTGATTTTATTTTTGAAAAGACAGACTAGTATTCTATCGCATTAATTTTGAGAAGTAAAATAACGTAGACGTGTAGCGGCTGACCGTAGAGTACCACAAAGGGCACAAAGTACGCAGAGGAAAAAGGAAAAGAAAAGAAATTGAAAATAAATTGACCGATTGAAACTTTTGCAACAGACCACTATAACTACCGCAAATTTAAAAATCTATCCAAAGCTACAACCATACTAGGAGGCCAGCGGCGGATATTTTTCACCCAGTTAATATCTTTGTAGCGCCTGTCAAGCCCATAAGCTGCTACCCAATTACTTTCAGCTTCGCCTTTTTGTCCTTTGACCCAAAGAGCGGCGGTAAGTGCTGCACGCGTATCAGCAAAATTGGGATATTTGCGGACTATATTTTTCATTTCTTTGATTGCTTCGTCTATTTGACCAGTTTCATACAAAACAAGAGCATAGTTACTACGAGCAACGACTAAATTCGGGGCTATTGCCATTGATTTTTTGTAGTCAGCTAAAGCTTCTTCCCATTTTCCCAAACCTGCTTTGGCAGTACCGCGATTATTATACGCCATGGCATCGTTAGGATTTAATTCTAGGATGCGGTCATAATCAGCTATGGCTTCTTCCCATCTTCCCAAACCCTCCAGCGCAGTGCCACGATTTAAATAGGTGTCTGTCACGTCCGGTGCAAGCTCTATAGCTTTGTTAAAATCTGCTAGTGCCTCTTGCAGCTTGTTCTGACTTACCCTGGAATTTCCCCTATTACTCCAAGCCGCCGCATTATCCGGGAATTGCTCAATAATTTCTGTCCAATACTGTTCAGCCGTGGCAAAATCACCTTTACTCGTCGCTGCAAAAGCTGCTCTAGCCAACTTATCCCATTTTTGCAACTGCGGTTGACTGATTTGAGAAGATTGAGTTTGGGCAATTGCCAAATCACCCCAACCAAACGCCAGTAGCAGACTTAACAAAATAACAAATAACCTGATCATTTGTGTGCTTATGTGGTTGAAAACCCACATTTAATCATGGCTGGAAGTCTCCCAACGGGCAATAGGGAGAAGGGGAGAGCAGGGTGGTTTCCTATGACGGCATAAAAATCACCAATTCCTACTAACCTCCTAAACTCTTTGTGTCCTTTGTGTCCTTTGTGGTAGCCTGCGGCAAGCCCTACTCTACGAGAAGCCGCCCTGCGCGCGTCTACGTCAGTCGTACCCTGCGGTCAGCCGCGCTGCGCGCGTCTACATGGGGGACTCACTGGCCCCCACGACCG
>JANZYY010000291.1 GCA_026419705.1 Fischerella sp. | reverse complement strand
GATTCTTGAGCTACTGTTATATTTTGCACTCTTTATTTACTTTCTGCGGGTTTATTCGGTTAGGTGCAAGATCTGAGTTTAGCTTCTTTCTTCTATCTTAAAAACAGGGAACGGAGAATAAGGAAACTTTAACAGGGAGATTGACTGGCGGAAAATGTAAATGTAAAATAAAATACATTTTTCATACTTAGTCATGAAATTTTTGATTGGGCTGCCTCATATTCAAGATTATGACACCAACTTTATTTGGTCGTTGGCAAACTCGATTACTATTACTTGCGACTGTAGGTGTATTAGTTACGCTACCCTTTGCAATTGGTGCAATCGGTTCTGAGCCCAGTTCAGTATATTTCTGGATACTTGGCTATGTTGCTGTATTTGGTTTGGTCTGGGATGTTATTTACGATCAAATTCAAAAATACCGCTGGGACAGGGACTGGCCTGCAGCTTATCAATTGTTTGCTGGCATTTGGGAAATGCTGTTTGTGTGGTGTGGGTTGAAAGTCTTTGGCTTTTTACCAACACCTATTCCCAAGGATGATTTATCGTGGGGTGTGTTTTTACAACACTATAGCTTAGTGTGGCTAGCGGTTTTTATTGCTTCGCAAAGCTTGATGCGGATTATATTTCCGCGGTCGCGTTTCCGTGGAGGTCAATGGTTGTGAAGTTATGATTTTTGTTGGGCGACCTGCACTTAGTACAAAATTTCATAAATTCGTAGCGAATACAATTCAGATGCATTTCAAAAAGCTACTATTTTATACAAAACCGTACTAAGTACGAACTTCCACCTACGGGTAATCGCCGTGCATCTATGGTGTAGGGCACCATACTTTACTTCTAGACTTCTAGTAAATAAACTTTTTACATTTCTTTATAATAACCGTAAATTCTCTTAGTAAAAATATTAAATTAGTAACATATGAATTTTGATTAGATCGGTCAAATTAAAATAATTCCAATATCCTCCAAACTCACTTTCTCTAAAAAAATCAGGTTTGTTTGTGGGTATAGTTTTACTGTTAATTATTTCTCATTACTTACTGCAACGATGTTGTAATAAAAATTAACACACCCAAACCAAGTGCAAATGAGGCTTGTGTAGTCTACCAGGGTTGACATATTCAAGCGATCTACAGAATCATCTTAGGAACACCGGATAGTCGCTTGTGAGGAAACTATGCACACAGTTGTTCTCGTTCTAATTGAGGTGCTGATTGTCATTGGACTGTCTCGGCTAGTAGGATTAGCATTCCGGTGGATTAACCAACCGTTAGTAATTGGAGAAATTGTCGCTGGAATAATGCTCGGGCCCTCTTTGTTGGGCTTAGTTGCTCCAGGGCTAGCAGCTACCTTATTTCCTCCTGAAACAGTTCCCTTCCTGAATGTTCTGTCTCAGGTAGGATTGATATTTTTCATGTTTCTAATTGGGCTAGAGTTAAACCCAAAATACCTCAGCGGTAATTTAGAAATAGCAGTTTTAACTTCGCATATCAGTATTTTAGTACCTTTTTCCTTGGGAACCCTGCTGGCGGTATTACTTTATCCTTTACTTTCCAATGCTAGTGTATCTTTTACTGCCTTTGCTCTGTTTTTAGGGGCGGCGATGTCGATTACTGCTTTCCCAGTATTGGCGCGAATTATTACTGAGAACAACTTGCAGGGGACACGTTTAGGAACATTAGCGCTGACTTGTGCTGCTGTAGATGATGTGACAGCTTGGTGCGTGTTAGCAGTAGCGATCGCTGTAGCACGCACCGGAAGCATTGCTGGTGCTTTTCCAACCATTGTTGAGAGCTTGGTATACATTGGCGTCATGGTAACGCTGGGGCGCAATTTTCTCTCTCGTCTTGCTACATACTATCGCCGTACCAAACGCCTCAACCAATTAGTTCTAGCACTCATTTACATTGGAGTAGTTGCTTCAGCACTGATTACCGAATTCATTGGCATTCACCTGATCTTTGGGGCATTTTTACTAGGGGCAATCATGCCTAAAAATGCTGGTTTGGTAAGGGAATTAGCCATCAAAACAGAAGACTTCGTCTTGATTTTTCTCCTGCCAGTGTTTTTTGCCTACAGCGGCCTGCGGACGCAAATTGGCTTGCTCAACAATCCCCAAGTATGGCTGTTGTGTGTGTTGGTGCTAGCAGTAGCGATCGTGGGTAAGTATGTTGGCACATATGTAGCAGCTAGAGTCAGTGGTATTGAAAAACGAGAAGCTTCGGCACTCGGTTGGTTAATGAATACTCGCGGTTTAACAGAACTGATAGTACTCAACATCGGTTTAGAGTTGGGAGTAATTTCGCCCTTGCTCTTTACCATGCTGGTGATCATGGCATTAGTCACCACATTTATGACCTCGCCATTGCTGGAGTGGACTTATCCGAAGAAGCTGATCGGGTTAGATGTAGTAGAGGCTGAACCCGACGTAGAAACAGGTACACAGACCGCAGTCGTTAGTGAGATTACCGATCGTCCCTACCGAGTTTTAGTGCCAGTAGCTAATCCAGATACCCAAAAAGGTCTGGTGCAACTAGCAGTGGCGATCGCCATTAATTACCAACAACCTGCTATTGTTAATCCTCTCAGCTTGATTGAACTTCAAGAAGATTATGCTTATGAGAGTACCCCTGTTGAAGCAAATCGACTTATCCAAGAGCGTCACCAACAGCTAGAAGAATTAATTCAACGCCTAGAACCACCAGCTGCACGCTCTTACGTACATCCCATCGTTCGTATTTCCAACAATGTCGCCCGGGAAACCACACAGATAGCTGCACTCGAACAAGCAGATTTAATTATCGTTGGTTGGCACCGCCCAGCTTTTAGTAACAATCGCTTAGGCGGACGAGTCGGTCAAATTCTGACTACAGCAACGGTTGATGTAGCAGTGTTCGTTGACCGAGGAGAAGACCGCTTCGAGAGTTTGTTAGTTCCTTACTCCGCCAACATCCATGATGATTTGGCATTAATACTTGCTCTGAAACTACTTATCAATCGCGATACCTGCCATTTACAGGTGTTACGGGTACTGTCAGAAAATCAAATCAAAAATGAATTGAGTTACGAGCTTCATAATCTCATGGAGCAATTGCCTCGCAGGGTGCGCGATCGCATTGACATTAATATTATTGAAGCCGCAGAGCCAATCCAAGCTGTAGTTGCAGCTTCTCAAGGCGTTGATCTTACAATTGCAGGTGCAAGTCGTACTTGGGGTATAGAACGTCAAACTTTGGGAAGATACACAGATGAACTAGCTATTCAGTGCCGTTCCTCGCTGTTAATCACTCGTCGTTATAGCCAAGTGACTTCTCACCTCGCTTCAGCGCTTGCTGAAGTTAAATCAGAAGTTACAAGTTAGGGAACATGAATGGTGAATTATGAATTATGAATTATGAACAATTCCATCATTCATCATTTATAATTCATACTTTACCATCCCTGTTTTTATGAATCATTTCAACTTTAAATCCTTAACATTTTATAGTGTGGCAATTTGTTCAGTCTTGCTATTGTTCAAAACCGTAACTGCCTATGGAGAAAAGAATCTCAAAGCACCTCCTCCTATTAATGGCAACTATCATCTTGTATTTAGAGACAAATTACCTAAATGCAATCAAGTAGATGCTGTGACATTAAACATTCAACAATCAGGAATTTACTTAAATGGATTATTATTACCAGCAAATGTCAATGCTGGAAAAACGTCCACAGCTACAGAAAACCTAAATCTTACAGGCACATATAAAAATCAAAAATTAAATTTATCTGGACGAATACCTAGCTTTCTCCTTGCTTGTAACATCGTGGATTTGCAAACACAAGTAAGAAACCGTTTTCAAAAGAATTCCGATCAAAAATTCATCAGCCTGCAAATGCAACTAATAAACAAACAGGAGTTCACTGGTCAAATAACTGTGAATGGTATTCCCAAAATCATTGCATTTACGGCTGTACCACAAAAAACTCAGAAACAATCTGAAAATTCCAAAAGCTATTGAATATACTCAATCGCTTTACTAATAAAGGATAAAATAATGGCAAAGCAACGAAAAAATAAGCTATTTTTCTGCTGGCATAGTAAGCAATTATTGAGAATCAGTTTGTTTGGTATATGTGCGGTATTTGCTCTTGAAACTGGCAGTAGTAATCCTGCACCAGCATCAAGATTAGAAGACTGGCGCTTTTACCCAGAAGGATTACAGCTAGAATTTACTCTCTCTGCACCTTCACAGCCACGCTACTTCTACCTTTCTCAACCCCCCCGCATTGTTATAGATTTACCAGGTACGAAATTAGGTTATGTTTCTACTCAACAAAATTATTCTGGAGCTATAAAAAGTATCCGCGTTTCGCAATTAAATGCAGACGTAACTCGTATTGTCATGGACTTGGTACCAGGTACTTTTGTAGACCAAAACCGAGTGCAATTACAGCCTGTCTCCTGGCAAAATCCTACACGTTGGGTTTTCCGTCCTATTACTGAAGATCGTACATCTTTAGAACATACAAATTATTTGCCTTTAGACAATCAACCATCAACTCCAGGTTTGTATAATCCACCTCCACCTTCAGGGAACCAGCCATTAAATCCAGGTTTTTACAACCAACCACACCCATCAGGTTACTTACCCCCAGCTAACTTCAATCCCTCACAGCCACCCTTGGTGACCGTACCACCTCTATCTCCTAACAATCCTTCTCAACTGCCTAATTCTGTACTTCCACCACCTACTTTTCCCAATCAGCTTGGTAATCCCAACAGCATTCCTTTTTTTCCAACACCAAATTCACCCAATTACCCTCTCCCGACTATTCCTAAAAATCGAAGCAATTGAGTTTGGTCAACTGCTACCCAACACCACCCGATCAACTTAAGAGTTAGCCATTTGTCCAAAGTCAAAAGCTAATGACTAATGACTGATGACTATTGACCCTCTATTATTAAAATCTATCCGTTTCTATTGGGGGAGCAACTGCTCCTGGTTCAGTAATAAAGAAGTTTTTAGCAGCCTCGTTTTGGTAAATGCAATCAATATCAGGTTTTTCACCCAAATCACCTGTATAGCCAAAGGTATTCAAACGATTTTTACAATCTCTAACCTGGTCGTTTGTCACCAGCTTGCGCTGTTCTAAAATTGCCCAGTTATTCGTACGCAGAACGCATCCCGGACGCATGCTAGGTTGAGCAACGTAGACATTGAAGGGGTTAAGTGTTACGAAAAGTCTGGTGTCCATCACCATCGCGCTAGCTCCATACTGCACGCAAATTTCAGGGTTTGGCGCTTTGGTATCAATGAATTCACGGGAAGCCACGTTGGACGGTGTAAACGTAGCCGTAGAACTAAAAGCAATACCAATCCCTATACCCAAAACAAACACTCCTCCCAAAATTGCTATGGTGGTGAGATTGAACATAGGGGATTGAAAAAGAGAGGGTTTAGGAGTAGTCGTCGTTCTACCAACGGATTTTCGTCTCATTTTCGCTTCATTAACTTTACGTTTTGGACAGTAGGAAGTGGTTTAACTTCCTCTCCTTATAAGTATGCCGATTCTTGGCTGTAATTGACTTAGTCAAGAGTCATTGGTCATTGGTCATTAGCATTTGCTTGAAGGTTTCTACAAAGTTTTACTGTGGCTGAGGAATCCCAGACGCATATGCTTCACCTAATTATATCTTGTCTAATTAAAGTTAAAAATTATACAAGCATTTTCCCATCCGAATCGAACTTGCAAACTTGATAAAGTCAAAATTCTTTTTTGATTTTTAATTTAAATTAACCTATTTTAAACACTTTTGATTACTTGTAGTAATTGAGTGTCAATAGATGTTAATTAATAATTAAGGAAATTTTCATAATACATAACTGCAAGAAAGTGATTTATCAGCAATCGCTATTTTTAGACAATAAATTTAAAGTTTCACAATTTCAAACTCTTTTAGCGGATATCCTCACTATTTTTTGGGGAGACTGGCTGAAATTACGTGTCAGAATTGCACAGGTAGCTGCATCTGGATTAGTATCTCCACTGATATACATCTTGGCATTTGGTCTGGGTTTAGGTAATTCTATCCGACCAGGTGCAGGAATTAGTGGTAGCTATGATAACTACTTGGAATTTATTTTGCCAGGAATGGTGGCTTTGTCATCAATGACAGTTAGTTTTGGGGGAACAACGTTTTCTATTTGTGGAGATAGACTCTTTACCAAAAACTTTGAGGAATTATTGCTTGTCCCAGTACACCCCCTAGCTTTGCATATCGGTAAAATGCTGGCGGGAGTAGTGCGGGGATTGATGACTTCCGGGTCTGTAATTCTGGTAGCATTGCTATTTACCGGAAATTGGAGATTCCTCCATCCCCTATTTTTACTGTTGTTGGTATTAAATAGTGCTGTTTTCGCAGGTCTGGGAGTCATTGTAGGGTTAACAGTGCGATCGCTTGAAGCAGTTGGACTTTACAATAATTTTGCGATCGTTCCCATGTCCTTTTTAGGAGCAACATTTTTCGACCCAGCTACATTACCAGCAGGCCTTAAACCTGTAG